>JBAUIA010000062.1:0-29802 GCA_049680565.1 Phototrophicaceae bacterium | reverse complement strand
GACAGTGAACTAAACTTGAGTTGACGAAAACACAAGTTAGGGAACAGAGCCGTGACTACAGAAGATATTATTATTTACATATTCTGCAAAGTCGATGATAGAATGCCCGAAATAGATAAACATAGTCAAGCCAAGCTGTATCCAAGTGAACTGGTGACGATTGGTCTGCTGTTTGCACTCAAAGGGGGCTACTTCCGCGCATTTTATCGCTGGTTAAAGCGCGATTATGATGCCTTGTTTGCAGGGTTACCAGATCGAACGCGCCTGATGCGTGCTTTGAAAGCCCATCAGGATTGGATCAATACTTTACTGGCTGAGGCTACTGTGTTTACAGTTATTGATACCTATCCGATTGAATTGCTATTCCCAATACGAGAGGGTCGTAGTCAGCAACAAATCGGGAAAAAGGGACGAGATAAAGGGCGTTGGTCAATTGGCGTGAAACTATGCTGGTTATTGAACCAGTACGGTCAAGTCGTTGGCTGGGATTGGAATACGATGAATGTCCATGACCAAAACTTTTTTGCAATGGTCGAAGCTGTTCAAGATGAGAGTATTGTCTTTGCTGATTATGGCTTTCGCAGTGCTGATGGGATACCTGAAAACCTCAATCTGTGCGCCAAAGGGACTTGGAATGAGCGCATGTTTGTTGAAACTGCGTTATCAATGGTGACAATTGTTTGTGATTTGAAGCGAATGCGCCACCGACTTGCGGACTATATCGCTACTCGTTTAGCTTGTGTCAGCGCAATGTTTAACATTTTGTTAGCGTTGTTTCACGCTTTACATCCTGATGCCCATCCTATGCAGATGAGCATCGCCGAATTTTCACTCTGAACTAGCACCAAAGGTTATATAATCTGGCATTGATGGTTTCCCTTTCATTGTGTTGGTTATGCTTAAATCAGCCCATTTAATACAACAATCATAATAATAGTTATCGCTATTACAAAAACAACGATGGCAATCAGCAAAAATGTAATCGTACTGCCGTACCCTTTTTCGAGATATGATTCTTGTGGATTGTGTGGATTGTAATAAACAGTGACGGTAGAATCTGTTGGATATTTGTCGAGAATACGCTGGATCATTCCTGTACGATTGATGAGGGTTGTACGTTGCGCGTAGCCATTATTAATATAATCGTTTCCATCGACAGTATAGCGATACGAAATATCGGGAAAATAGCTGGTACGATACTTATAGCCACCCGAACTTCCCTTATAACGACTTTGCCCACTGCCAATGGCTGTACTGAGAACTGTACCCTCAGTTTGTTCGAGCTTCGCCATATCATTCTCCTATATCAATATAAAATATTATTATATAACAAATCGAGTTACAAGGAAATGTGACGAAAAGCATCATGGGTATGAGCCAATCGGATGTAAGTTACCCTAAATCATGTTCATTGTATGTCCTTTATTGTGGATTGCTCATCCATCGAATTATCATCAGCTTGTATCTCTATTGTAGCATCACTCAACTGTGAAATAGCAGCTTGTGCGTGTGCCATTTGTCGAATCTCTAACGCCAAATGATTGACGTAATGGGTGTGTCGCCCTAAATCAAACATCTCTAGTGAACTTGTTGGTTTGCTGTCAATCTGAATCCGTGTCGTATTGGCATCAATACGCTGTAATTGAATCTCAATCCGCGAAAAATCGACGCGATCCCGAACCCCAAAGGTTTTTGCTTGTACGCCTGCTTCAATCCGTCCAATATTGCTATCTGATTTGTGAATTTTAATCGCTTGTTTTGTTGGTAATCCTGAACGTGTTTTGGGGATAGTAACATCATCCAGCGTATCCAAAGCAGAAAGTACCATATCAAAGGCGAGGTCAAACGATCCATCAATTTCGATTGTTCGTGTTTGATGGGTTGCCATCTGATCGCTCGTTTTTTGCTTGCTCTTCAAAGCAGCTTTGTTACGCTGATACATAACCCCTGTGCTAATTAAGCCTAAAATCAATGTGAGTGCTGCCATAAAACTAGCAACGGCTAACGCTCCTGCTGTGCCAATCCATGTGGCGGAAAATAGCAGATACATCATCAAAAACGTAGCTATAATCGTGCCTATAAAAACACCAATATTGCGCTGAACATTGCTCATGATAAATATCCTTCTTAATTGTGTCATGTACTAATTTATCATCAAAAAAGATTTAATACGAATTTGATGCAAATAAAAAAGCCGTTACAAGATGTCTGTAACGGCTTTCTATATAGGATTATCTAAATAGGTCATTGGGTCATATCCTCAAACTGTGTGACTGTTGCCACGTCGTTTGCCAAGTACCCCTCTGCGTTGTGGCGTAGGGTCTTTATCGAGTTCCCGTGCCTGACGCTGTTTATCAGCTTTCTGCATATGTTCCGTGCTGTAATGACGATAGTCATCGAATGTCCATTTCATGATGTTATCTCCTGATGATTGAATGTCTGTTATTTACGATTTTTACGATTGCGTTTGGTATTGCGTGTGTTATCAGCATTGCGTAATTTTGCTTGTTCTTGCTGTTGTGCTTTTTGCTGACGTTCGCTTGCTGCATATTCGTATTGTTGATAGTTGTAGTCAAACATGATTTTTCCCTTTTTAATTGATATGTGTTGTTTACTATTGATGCGATGAGTTGCGTAAGTCTTACCCGAAATCCCGAACTACCCGTTAATTTGGGTAAGTATAGTTAAATTAAAGACACTAGCGACGGCGACGGTCTTGATTACCGCGATTTTCTTGATGACGATTACCTGAACGAAGGGCTTTTGCTTGGCGTTCTGTTGCATCATATTTAAATGTTTCGTAGGTGTAATTCATTTGGTATATCTCCCTGTTGTGTTTTCTTATTTACTTATACGTGTGTTTGATGAAAAAGGTTCAAAATTGCTCAAATTGCTTTTTAGTTGCTTAATTTTCAAACACGGTTTTGATACTGTTCTTACTTGCTCTACACACTTATACGCTAGTCTTGATGAATAGGTTCAAAATTGCTTAAAATTGCTAGTCAATCGATTGTATGTGATTATTAAGGTGCAGTGATAAAAGCTGGGTTGCCATTAGAACTTTAGGCTTGGCAAAGCGTTTGGACGTGTTAAACGTTGTTCGCTGACAACCCATATCGGATTTTTAAAGATGTATCTCAGAACTGCTTCCCTTCAGTTCGGCTTACCTTGCTACCCGATAAATTGGGTAAGTTAAACTCATTATATGCACTAAAGTGGGTAAAGTCAAGTTAATGAATTTAATTAACTCAACAATAAAAGGTTTTAATGGGTCAATAAAGATAATTTAGTAATTTTTACGCTTTTCTTATGCTTCAATATGCAATATATCGGGTAATTGAATAGCATATACTGTACTTTAGGACAGATTTTAAGAAATATCTTTTAAGATCATGTTGCGTAGGGTAAGCGTTAGTTGTTCTAGGCTTATCCGTTAGACTGTGTCCATCTCTAGTTACTTATTTCATCAAGAGGATATATGATGCAAAAAATCATGCTCATTATGGTAATTGCTTTGTTGACAGGTTGTAATTTAGGTACGCAGGATGTGAATGTCACTGCCGAAGTGGCTGATTCTGCAACTGCAATAGTTGATATTGAGCAGATCACACCATTTTCAATTACACAACGTCCACGCCCTACTAGTATTTTTGGTGCAACTGATGCACCTGTTGAGCTATTCTATGAAGGTCAATTGGTGTATGCACGTCGTGAAGGTGCAAATGGCTTAGATATTTTCACGATGTTTGCCAATGGTACAGGGATTGTCAATATTACCAATCGTGCTGGGGATGATGAGCGCCCAAAATGGTCACCTGATGGCACACAGATTGCTTTTGATGGTGATGCAACAGGCGATCAAGAAATTTATGTAATGAATGCTGATGGTAGTAATCGGCGCAATATCACCAACTCACCTACATCCACCGATTTACGTGCCTATTGGTCACCAGATGGCACACGGATTGCTTTTCATAGTAACCGCAGTGGCAATTGGGATATTTGGATTATGAATGCTGATGGCAGCAATCCGCAGCAGATTACGAACCATCCTAATAATGATTTTGTCCCCTCTTGGTCGCCTGATGGCACACGGATTGCTTTTCATAGTAACCGTAGTGGCAATTATGAACTGTATACCATGACCATTGATGGCAATAATCTCGTGCGCCTGAGCGATCATCCTGATGATGATTTTGCGCCTGAATGGTCGCCTGATGGCAGTCGCATTGCTTTTCATACGGATCGTGATGGCAACTGGGAAATTTATAGTATGAATGCCGATGGGAGCAACCTCACACGCTTAACGACCCATCCCGGTGCTGATTATTCGCCAACATGGTCACCTGACGGTACATTCATCGCTTTCCATAGTGTGCGTGATACAGATCGTGATTTATTTATCATGGAAGCTAATGGCGCAAATCCGCAAGCGATTACCTATACGCTCCAAGAAGAAGAAACACCTGATTGGCGATCCTAATAACCATGATAAAAGCCTTTGACATATTGTCATGGTCAAAGGCTTTTCAGTCGTTCGATAGACTGCTATTTGATCTGAACGCGGGCATCTGCGAAGGTTGCTTTGATGCTATTTTTATCCTCGTGCGCTAGCAAACTCGCGCTGATTTCAAAGGCGATGTCATCAGGGATAAAGCACACTTCAAAGGGGCGTGTATCACTTTTACCAATACGGTTGATTGCAAAGCGTTCCCATTTATCGAGTTCATCACTAACACTTTTGGCATCCGTGATTGAAGTTGCTTCATCTAATTCAGTGATCTCATCTTCCTCATCGGCATGATCTTCATTTGCTTCGGTAGGACTTGCTAACAATGCCAATGGCACATGCCCCCACGAAACAGGCATCAGATTATAGTAGGTTTGCCGAATCTCATTAATGGATAAAATGGCTTGCGCGGTGCGGATTTCATCGAGACGCGCTTGGGTATCGGTAGGGCGAATATCTTCAAATTGTGCGATGGTATGCCCTGCATAAAATGGCAAAATTTCTTGCGTAATCTTCTGAGCGATACGCACTAACTTAGGATAGAGGGTGCGCTCAATGAATTGACGTTCAGCAACAGTAGCATTGGCTTGTGTGGCGTTTTCACTGACTAAGCCAATTGGAATCCCAAAAATACTGAGGATTTCATCACGGTGGGCAATGCGCCCTTTGAGAAAATCTAAATCGGTATGGCTGAGTCCTATATGTTGCCAACTAATATCACCACCTCGTAGGAAGGCAGTTTTGCGTTGGCTGCCGCCATAGCTATTGCGCCATTCTTGCTTCAAGCGGTCATAATCTGCATCATTTACAAATTCATTGATATTGACGATACCCGCAGGTACACCATTATCATTGCCAAATGTATTGTTATTCCAGCGTGCCATTGCGCGATCACTATCAACAGCGAGGCGTGCTGCTTCGAGTGGACTTAATCCGTAGTAATCATTCGCAGGATGCCAGCGTTTGAAATGCACAATTTCAATGGCATCAAAGGGAATTTGCTTGCCATCGACTTCATAGAGATAACCTGCAACATAGTCTGTCGGATGTGGGACAATCGTCATGCGGTCAGGACGTAGTACCCAAATTTGAGCAGGTTGCCCCTTACGATCTCCCACCAGATACCAATACGCATTACCTGTTAATTCCAGATAAGCGAGCGTGGCTTCAAATAATTCAAAGCGACTCATGATGGGATTGGGGTTATCGAGTAGTTGCTCTAGGGGATGTTGCTCAATTGCCAGTCGATTTTCGCCGTCTAAGGCAAGCACGTTTAGGGGAACAAGTGCGCCTGCTTCGGCAATGCGACTTACAGCAAGGTTGACCCATGAAGATTGTTGATAGATGGTGCTGTGATCCATCTGTTGCCAACTTGAATTGAAGTAACTGCTATTATGCACGGCAACGGCTTCAAGGTGCGGCGAGCTTGTATTGAGTTGCTGACGACTTGGGGTGCTAAAGATATTGCTTAACCAATTGAACATACGTTTATTGCCCTCTCACTAGGGTATTTGACAGTCTTTTTCACCTTAGCAGAGAGCATCTTCTTATTGTGGGTCATATGACCGTTCATATGTCCGTTGATATGAACAAGCATGATTCACACTATCATTCTTATGATCTGCTCATTTTAGAATGCTTGACTTAGAGTTGGCTCTAATGTGTAGGATAACAGTGTCATTTTATTGAAATTTTAGGAGATACGACTATGAGTAATATGAATTATCGTTATTTAGGGCGTACAGGCTTAAAAGTAAGTGAATTATGTTTGGGCGCGATGACTTTTGGGCGCGAGGCAGATGAAAATACAAGTTTTGCCATGATGGATGCCTTCGCAGAGGCAGGTGGCACATTCATTGATACGGCTGATGTTTACACAGGCGGTAAAAGTGAAGAAATTGTCGGCAAGTGGCTTGGGAATCAAGCGCGTGAAGATTTTACCATTGCAACAAAAGTACGCTTTACAATGGGAGATGGCGCAAATAATGTGGGGTTAAGTCGTAAACATATTATGGATGCTGTTGAACAAAGTTTACGGCGCTTAGATGTTGATTATATTGATTTGTATCAGGTGCATTGCTACGATGCTGGCACACCACTTGAAGAAACCCTCAGCACACTCAATACACTGGTTGAGCAAGGCAAAGTACGCTATATCGGGGTTAGCAATTACAAAAGCTACCAAATTCAAAAAGCAATTGATCTTAGCAAAGCGATGGGTTGGGAAGGTTTTATCAGCTTACAACCACTATATAATATGTTGGATCGCTCGTTAGAATGGGAAATTGTGGAACTGTGTCAGCAAGAAGGCATTGGTATTATCCCTTGGAGTCCGCTACGCGGTGGTTGGCTGACGGGTAAGTATCGGCGTGGGATGGATAATGCGCCTGAAGGAACACGCATCGCACGGGCTGAAAAAGAAGGTTGGATGGAAAAATGGTCAGCGTATGATACAGATCGTACATGGCATGTGATTGATACCTTACTCGCAGTTGCCGAAGAATTGGATAAATCTCCTGCACAAGTTGCCCTCAATTGGGTGAAAGATCAACCTGCGGTAACTGCTCCGATTATTGGCGCACGCACGATGGAACAATTACACGATAACCTCGCCTGTGTTGGTTGGGCATTGAGTGATGCACACCGTGCAAGATTGAGCGAAGCAAGCGATATGCCGGGTCCTTATCCTTATGATTTCATCAAGGAAGTCAGTGGCAATCGCTAAACTAAAAATCTGAGCGTATTTATTTGCATAAATCTCAGCACATCTTTAAATCATGCCTATATTTAGAGTCATCTTTTGAAAGAGATGGCTCTTTTTATTTTGAACCCTTTTGACCTCTTGTGAATTTTAAAGATATACAATAAGATAGACTCATTCGTATTCAAAGGAGTGTTTTATGCAGTTTATGAACGTTGCTGATTTTTCAGAGATTGTAGAAGAATTTGATGCTCGCGTGCGCGATATGGTGTGGTGTTCGGCTGCTACGGTTGATGCACAAGGACGACCTCGGACACGGGTGCTGCATCCCGTGTGGGAAGGGGCTACAGGTTGGATTGGGACATCGCCCCTATCTATTAAAGCCAAACATTTGGCAATTCAGCCAAATTTATCCTTAGCGTATATCAAGCATCCATTTAAGCCTGTCTATGTTGATTGCACCGTAGAATGGATTGAAGAGATGGCAGAAAAACGCCGTATCTGGGATTTGTTCAAGTCCTTACCCGAACCTTATGGATATGACCCCGTGCTAGCATTTCCATCGGTTGAGCATGAGTCATTTGGTGTCCTCAAATTAACCCCTTGGCGTATTGAAGTCTATTCGCTTGGCGTTGAATCAAAAATATGGAAACTTGAAAACTAACTGTAGCAAATTCATCTAACAACTAGACAATTGTAGGGGCGCATCGGCGTATGCGCCCGCCTAGAAAAACGGCTGGATACGCTGATCCTTAGACATCAAGATAAGAATTATGGGTCTAACATTTTAGCGACTCAACCCCTATCCCCCGCCCTTTGCCCATCTTCCTCGTGCCTCGTCATGGAGAAAGAGAGCTTCAGGAGTCCCCTCCGTGAACATCAAGTTAAGCGATTAAAAATACTTATTTGAATGTCCGTTCAAAACAGAAGGTTCAAAACCTTCTGCTAGTCTATTTTGTAAACCCAATAAATGGGTTCTTTTCAGTTTTTTAGCACACGTTCCTCTAAACAAGAGGCAACAATTTTGTCCTATTGGCGTAAAAACAAGTTAATTTTTCTTGTTTTTCTTTGTGCCTTCGAGTCTATGTGGTTCATATTTTTCTTAACTTGATGCCTATGGAACTTCGAGAGTCACCTCTCCAGCAGAGAGCTTGCGAATGCATTGGGGAGGGGTTTTCAGTAAAAAATAGCATTAAGACCTAGCTTGATGCGTGAGAATACACTAATCCAGACCTACATATACAGCACTTCAGAATGAGAAATTTTCTTTAAACTGTCCGAATATTAAACCAAACTACTGTATATTAGTGAAGCAGATGATAGGTATTATCATCTGCTTCGCTAGCGATTATGCTGTTACGGGAGCCAGTTCAGGGTAGGTGATGCCTGTTAATTCTTCTGAAACTTGCCAAAGACGTTTAGCTGTTGCTTCATCATAAGCGGTTTGATTAGCTTTTGTTTTTTTAGGATGACCGCGCATTCCCATGAAACTCGGTGAGATATAGTCACAGCCATTGGCTTCGGAGGCGGTTGCTGCGAATAATTGTGTCAGCGCTCCCATGGCTTGGCTTTGTGCCATCGTGTTCATCACCACAGGATAGAAAAGGCGTTCAAGAATATTACCAGACTGATCGCTGGTGTTGGTTTGCAAATTTGTATTTGATAAACCGGGGTCGGATGATACAGCAATCGTGCTTACCCCTGCTGCAACAAAACGCCGTTGTAACTCATTGGAGAATAGCACATTTGCGAGTTTACTCTGTCCATATGCGCCATAGCGTGTGTAATTTTTCTCGCCCATCAGATCATCAAAGTTAATGCTGCCCATGTAATTAGCCGAGCTACTCACATTTACGATTCGGCTATTGGGCGTTTGCACAATCATATCAATCAGTAAGCCTGTGAGCGCAAAATGCCCCAAATGATTCACTCCAAATTGTGTCTCGAAGCCATCGACAGTTTCACTGCGTGGAATCGCCATGATGCCTGCGTTATTGATGAGTAAATCTAGCTGGTTATAGTCAGCACGGAATTTTTCTGCAAATGCACGCACAGAATCTAAGCTACCGAGGTCAAGTTGCATTAATGTCACGGTTGCATGAGGCACTTGTGCTAACACATCGTTGAGCGCTGTTTCGCCTTTACTGAGGTTACGGCACGCCATAATGATGGTTGCATTTTTCTTAGCGAGTGCGAGGGTTGTCTCGTAGCCTAAGCCACTATTTGCACCTGTAATGATAACGATTCGTCCTGTTTGGTCAGGGATGTTATTTTCTGTCCATTGTGCCATCTTGATTGTTCCTTTTCTTTTTCGATTTTATTTTGATTGAACGTTCATTCAATGCAGCGTAAAAAAACTTACTCGCTTTCAATTGCCCGACGGCAAGCATGGGCAATTGTTGCTAATGTTGCCTCATCCAGATTGACGATACCGCTAATTTGTCGTTTAGCGATGTTCAAGGCAACACCAAAGGTAAGTTCATTGAGGACGATAAGTGGCATTTGACGGATAATACCATCGTGCATTAATTGCTGAATCCGAGCCATCAATATCATCATGGCATCACCAGCGCTTGCAGCGAATTGTGCTTCATCCCATGTTTTAAAATAGGGCGAATTTTCGTATTGCTCCAAAAACCGTGTTTCATTGGGATGCGATACATAAAAATGATAGCTATTAAGCCACAGTTGCTCAATAGCATCTTGCCATTCTAATTGCTCAATATCGCCTTGTGTCATCGCTTCGGTTTTGCGGCGTTTGATGTCTTTATAGAGTTCATTAATCAGTGCATCTTTGTTATCAAAATAGTGATAAATGATACCTGCACTCACACCTGAGCGCTTCGCAATCAAGGACATCGGTGTATTATGGAAACCACGCTCTGAGATGAGCGCTAGTGTTGCTTCCAAAATGATTATTTCTTTGTCTGATTTGATGTCGACTTGTGCCATTACGCCTCTTTGATTGAACGTTCATTCAATATGATAACAAGTTCTAAAATTTTATCAAGCATCAGCAGCACTTCTCTTAAAGCCAGTCATCATCACTTTCAAGATCATCTTTATGTTTAGCTAATTTGATGCCGTGTTGCGATGCCCAAGTGGTCAAATCACGACGGTTCATCGTTGCTGCCATTAAATCAGGGAATAAATCAGGGGTACACGCAAATGTTGGAATCCCCATTTCGCCAAATTCTGCTGCCGTTTTATGGTCATAAGATGGCGCACCGTGATCGCTGAGGGCTAATAACGCCACCATATTGACCCCAGAATCAGCGAACTGTTTCGCTTTTAACAACATCTGCTCACGCCAGCCACCTTCATACAAATCACTGATGAGAACGAGCGTCGTATCAGTCGGGCGTGTGACGAGTGTATGGCAATAACCTAGGGCTTGGTTAATATCTGTACCGCCACCGAGCATTGTCCCAAATAGTAAATCAACAGGATCACTGAGGCTTGGCGTGAGGTCAACAACGGACGTATCAAAGACCACCATATGCGTTTTTAAAGCAGGGATAGATGCCATGACTGCCCCAAATACACTCGCATAGACCATCGAACTTGCCATTGAGCCTGATTGGTCAATGCAGATGATAACATCATGCGCTGATGAGCGTTTACGTCCATAACCGACCAATTGCTCTGGAATGATGGTTTTATAATCCACTTGATAATGCTTGAGATTGGTATGAATGGTGCGTAACCAATTGATCTCTCTATGTTTTGGGCGATGATTCCTCAAAGCGCGATTCATAGCACCGCGAATAGCTTCTCGCATTGGGTTTTCGAGCCGTTTCATCAGGTCTTCAACCACTTTACGGACGATAATCCGTGCGGTTGCCTTGGTTTCATTGGGGATCACATCTTTGAGTGTGAGCAAAGTCGAGACAAGATTGACATCGGGTTCAATCATTTCGAGTATTTCAGGTTGGGATAACATTTGCCGTAAGCCGATACGCTCGATGGCATCTTGTTGCATAATTTGTACAACACTTGCGGGAAAATATTTACGAATATCGCCTAACCAACGCGCCACATCAGGCATCGAATCTGACATACTCCCTTTTCGATCTGTGCCTTGCCCTCTACTTCTGCTTTTCGACATTGCATCTCTTAGACGCGACGACCCACGCTTTGATTGCCCTTGACCGCTACCTTGTTTTTGCGGTTTTTTATTACCGTATAATTCGCTCAACACTTGATCGATTTTTGCGTCACGCTCATCTAAGTTTTGGCTTGTGCCATCAGCAGCACCGCCCCCAAGCACCAAGCGCCAACGGCGGAGACGTTCATCGGTCTCTTGAAAATCCTGTTCATCGGTCATTAGACTATTATCCATTCCAAGTGATTAATCAGGCAATTGAATACCCAGTAATTCCGATAAAATCGGCAACATCGCGCTAGCACGCTCTTCATCAATTTTCAATGTCGTATCAATGGCATTGGCACGTCCAGCAATCATGCGACCAATCAATCGGCGTTCGCCATCTTCAAAACTGGATACCGTTCGGCGCAGTAAGGGCAGCAAACTCTCGAAATTATCACGATCAAGCCCCATGAGCCATTCATCAATGATGGTCAGTAAGCGATCATCATTCACCAAGATAAAGCCACTATTCTGTAAGAAGCCTTCAAGCCATGCAGCCGAATCAACAAGATTACCTATTAAAGACATGGCGATTTGCATTTGACGGGCAGCTTCTTGTGTATCAATCAGGTTATCATCTAACAAAATACGACACGCTCGCCCTCGTATTAAGCCATGCACACCGCGTTGATTCATCAGTAGGTGTAAAACTGCGTGCCACTGTTGGCTATACGCAGGTTGATTGATGAGTTTTACGGCACTATCAAAGCTGATGATTGATTGAAACATGGTATTAGCAGCGTCATCATCTAGCATCGCACATTCTGTTGGTAAACCGATGCACGTCCGTGCAACCATCCCTTCAACAACTTCGCGCACCATATTGGCATCGGTATCGCGCACATTGCCATAGGTCATCACTTCGGCTAAAGCAGGGAATGCCATCATCAATTCTTTGATGTCGCCCGTCGCAGCAGCTTCTGCTTGGAGACGATGCACAACGTAGGCAATCGCATCAGGCAAATCAGATAATAAGACATCATGAACTAGTTGTGTCAATTGAGGCAGATCACGCAAAGATTTTGCAGTGTGTTGTGCATAGGCTGTCGTAGCATCTAAGATTGTATTGCCCCACGAGCCTTTTTCAATCAGCTTAATGGTGTGTTCAGGTTGCCATGATAAATCCCAAACTTCTTTGAATGTGCCTTTGGACTGTGTAACCTCTACTTTCTTGCCCCAGTGGATGCCTAGCAAAATGAGGCGATTTAGCAGATGGCTACGTTCAAGATGTAAAGGTTCGCGTAGATCAAGCGTTAATTGTCCGTCATCATCACGAAATCGTAAGCGTTTTTTCTGATGCTTAAAATCATGCTGTAGAGGCATCATCGGCGTATCGTTGGGGATTGTTCCCATTTTTTCGCCGACAATCAATTTATTGAAAATGATGCGTAAAGGCGCTGCATTACCATGACAAAAAACGGTCAATGTTGCTTCGTTAAATTCTTCTAAGCCTGCAACCGCTCGTCCACGCAAGGTTGCGACAGTTTCCGCAAGGCGCACAGCATCAATAATTTGTGCAGGGGAGGCATCAAGGTCTTCTTCACGCAATAAACTAGCGACTTTAGACATCCAGCTAATGGCAGTATCAGCTTGTGGGGTTTGCCAGCGATGTTGATACCATCCCGGTGACCAAATCCCTGCACCATAGCCTGACCATTTGGTCAAACGGCTATGTGTCCAAGGTGTAAATGTCGTTTCGACTTTGATGCGTTTCAGCCCTTTGAGAATATCATTATCATGTTTTAGTGTGGGCATGGTTGCCAATGCAGGTGCGTGCCATGCCCCACATACAATAGCGATACGTTCATAGCCTGCCTTGATCGCATCACGAATAATGCGCCGCATATAGGCTTCGCGTTGTTCATCCATTGGGTTTTGCAGCATGATATTGGCTTCTCGGAGCGCTGTCATCGCTTCTAATAAGGCTTGGAAAATCTCGATGTCATTATCTTGATTTTCCACAAAGTGTTCCCACCAGCGTTCGCCATCTTGATAGCCTGCGATTTTAGCAAGTGTGCCGAGTGGGTCGCTACGCAGATGTTGATCTTCGGACGCATCGTCGTTATCTGTGGGTGGCATACTATCTAATGAGGGTGACGAGTCGGTATTTTGGGCTGTCTCTAGTGCCTCTTTTGCAGCAAGGTCGGCATCTTTTCGCATGCGTAAGACATGACGTTGGGGCAAATCCATGAATTTTGCTGGAATATCATTATCCAGTGCAAATTTAAGCGCTTGATACTCTGGTGAAAATTCTGCAAAGGGATAATATGATGCGTATTTAGGTTCATCAGGCACATAGACCAACATCGCAACAGGGGCGGTCATGTCGTCATCAGCAAATAAAGGAATCAGCGCATCAGCATCAGGAGGACCTTCAATGAGTACAATATCAGGCACGAGTTCATAGAGTGCATTGAGTAAACTTCGGGTTGATCCCGGTCCATGATGCCGAATACCAAAAATATGGGTACTCATGGTCATTTATCCTGAGACTTTTCGGCACGCATTGTACAAATCCATCCACCCTTGGCGTGTTTTGACAACCGTTTCCAGATACTCTTGCCATACGACTTGATCTTGTACAGGGTCTTTGACAATTGCCCCAACCAAACTCGCAGCAATATCATCTGCATCTAATTTACCAGAACCGAAATGCGCTGATAAAGCGAGACCACTATTGAGTACAGAAATAATCTCGGCGGTACTCAATGTTGATGATGGTGTATTGACTTTTTTCTGTCCATCCTCGGTGATGCCATTGCGTAATTCGCGGAAAATTGTCACCACCCGTCGGATTTCTTCCAGTGCAGGGGCTTGTACAGGTAAATCTAAGATACGCCCTAAGCTCTCGACTCGACTACGGACAATTTCAATTTCTTCGCTAATATCTTTCGGTAAGGGCAGCAAAACCGTATTGAAGCGCCGTTTTAACGCGCTGGATAATTCGTTTACCCCTCTATCACGGGTATTAGCGGTTGCGATAATATTAAAACCACGCTTGGCTTGTACTTCGCTATTTAATTCAGGAATAGGCAAAGTTTTTTCCGACAGTACCGTAATTAATGTATCTTGAACATCCGATGGAATCCGTGTCATTTCTTCAACACGCGCAATATGCCCACGTTCCATAGCAACCATGACAGGGCTTGGAACAAGTGCGCCTTCAGTAGGTCCTTCCGCGATCAAGCGTGCATAATTCCATCCATAGCGAATAGATTCTTCGGGCGTGCCTGCTGTCCCTTGAATTAATAAGGTAGAATTGCCCGATATAGCAGCAGCTAGATGTTCACTCAGCCATGTTTTACCTGTTCCGGGAACACCAATTAATAAGAGCGCCCGATCTGTGACGAGGGTTGCAATTGCAATTTCGATTAAGCGCCGATCCCCATAATATTTGGGTTCAATGGTGATACCATTCTTGAGTTTGCCCCCTAAAACATACTGTGCAACCGATTGCGGTGATAACCGCCAATTTTCAGGGCGCTGATGGGTATCAGCCTCTGCTAAGGCAGCGATTTCATGGGCAAATTGATTTTCAGCATGTTGGCGTAAGATGTTGTTACTCATGGTCTTATGATTCTCCTTTGGTGTGCGGATGCTTACCTATTTTCGATGGCAGCAATCATGGCAACACGGAATGTCATCACATCAATGATACCGTTTAGTTCATCAATTTCGGTATCACTGAGCTCATGATAACTATTGATAGATAAAACCTGTTCAAATTGGTCAATTAGCGTTAAGGGTAAGTATATCGCATAGCGCTGTAAGCACTTACGCATATCCACTAATAATAATGGGCGTGTTGTCTTTTGGAAATGTGCCTTTAAACTATCGAGAAACACACAGGCTAAATCCGCATCCCAAACTTGTTTGATAGCATCTAGCAAAGGGACGGCAGGATGATCTAATCTAAAAATAGGATCTTGTATCAGCCAATGGATGGCTGCTTGAATACATTGTTCTTGCGTGAGATGTTCAACAATGGGCGACCCCGTATAATGTTCAATCGACATTGCCAGCGCAAATAAAAAGTCATTATCGGATACCTCAATTGCTTTATCACGCCATGCCCAAAAGAAAGTTGTCGGGCGCGAGCTATTATTAGCAGCTTCGACTAGGTTCTGTGCCGTCACATGATAGGTATCGTACCAATATGATAAGGGCAATAACATCAGTAAGGTATCCAGCGCAAAATTATACCCCATAATGGTATACAGTTGCTGTCCATGTACGGCGTTTTGCTGTCCTTGAGCCGTCTGCGTTGATGGCGGTGTGAAATTGACAACCCATTGATTATTTTGAGCCGTTTTTGTCATTGAGATTAATTGGCTTACTTTATCAAAAAATGCGCGCGCAAAATCGGATGTTTTGAGGCGTAATAATAATTCTACGGCACTATTGTGTGTGAGTGGATTATCCAGCAACTTCATCAAAAAAGAGGTGTCTTTAGGGTTAATGCCAATCTCCATCACCATCAATAAGGATGTTTGCATGAGTGGGTCTAAATCATCCCAATAATCGCGTAAAATAGTGAGCGCATATTCAGGATCAGTTTGACGTAAACGACGAAAATAAGCTGTCCATGCAGCATGGTCGCCTGCATAGGTTGGATTAGGTGATTCATCTTTGAAAATCCACTGCCACTTAACGGTTGTAGCAATTTCTACCAACCAACGCCCACGCTCACCGATAATAGGACGTAATAAGGATTTATAGCTTTTACTCTTAACACCAAAATCCAGCAATGAAGGCAATAATTCGTATGGAATATGTTGCTGATGATCTTGCAACAACTGAAACCAAGTTGGTAGTAGGGCTTGATGCCGTCCATTAAGCATCAGTAGCAAATGTTGGCTCGCTTTAACCGAGCAAGGCTGCCCTTGTTCAAGTGGTACTTGTGACAATGACATATTCGATAGTGTATTCGGTAAATAGCCTGCTTGCTGCTTTAAGCCGTAGGTAGCAACCGTCAATAACAAGTCTTTTTCAAACTGATTCGGTGGAGTGGTTGGGGGACGCGAACTCGTGCCTATTAGTGCTAAACGGCGTAGGTCTTCGGGTAAAGTAACCATCAGCAGATACCTTTACCTTTTTCGGCAACAAGTGCAGCATCAGCAGCAATAATGCGCTGCAATTTATGCCGATAAGCACTGATATGTGCAATCTTGAATGCCACATTATGAGCAGCGTTTAATTGCTCCAAAAATGATTGATACGCATCATAATATTTGAGGGGCGCATAATAAGCAAAAGCTAGATTGAGGCGCTCTAAGTGTATGCGCCATTGATCGTAGGCAACATGAGTTAGCAAATAGTGCATATGATGCAAAACACATTCTGCTAGGGCATCGTTCCAGAGTTGCCGATGGGTGAGTAAATTTTGATGAAACATTTGGTGATTAGGCTTCGCTTCGTAGCGTTGTACCCATTCATTTGATTGACGATCAATGGTTTCAAGTACATTTTCGACGGAGGGTGTTGGCATTTGCATCACCCAATGCCAATGTTTGTAATGGCGCTCGTGTGCCACGATCCAGCGTGCGTAACTCCCCATTGCGAGCAAGCTCACTTGCCATGAATCAATAAAGACTAGAGCGCTGTTCAGCATTGCAGGAATTAGCTCAGGTGGTACACGCATTCCGTGTTGGGCAATCAATAAACACCACTCATTAAAACAGGTTGCAAAGTGAAAATCACCGAGTAACATGCGATACATTTGGGAGGTTGTGCGACTGGGTGTAATCGGGCGTGCATCATGAACTTGCCTCAAATAAGCAGATTCAGGCAAAATTGCTGGCACATATCCAGCTTTATGCTGGAATGCTTCAATGGCGATCTGTTGTAAAATGGTGTGCCCATTTGTTGCGCCTATGACGCTAGCACGCTTGAGATGTTCCGAAAATTGGATTGCGATCAGATGTTTCCTCATCTACATGAGGATAATGATAGCATGCTTTTGAGTGTTTATGATTTATTCTGAAGCCTTAGTAAGAAAATTCAAACGATCAAGCAGACATCTCTTGAAAAGTAGCGGTTAATTCAGCGCGAAAATTTAGAACATCTTTTAAATTATGATAAGCCTCAGCATAAGCATAAGCAGGCGTTATGTGTTCTTCATGGATATAGGCTTTAAAGATTTTCAAAACGGTATTATTTTGGCTGGTGTTCAATGACCATTGGAATAGGTCAATGAGTTTATTGAGGTCATCGGCGGACAAACCACGATTTTGGCTCAGATAGATTTCTAGCGTTTGCACGATTTTTTGGCTCAGGCGATTGCTCCAAGGGAAGGTCATACGCTGTAAATTATATACGGCTTCGAGTGGGATGCGTTGGCGATTGACCTCATCAATGGATTGCATCACACGCGCTTCGAGTTTTTCGTACATCGTAAGGCGTGGACGGCGATCAGGCTTGGTATATTTGAGCCAATACCATGTTCGATTTCCACTATAATCACTCAACCATCGCCCGCGTGATCCAATTAGACGTTTTGTGAGTCCGCGTGTTGTGGGATAGCGCGTTGCAAGCGATAACATCAACGGTAATGCTTCGGGCGGTATCGGCACATCTGTCAGTGCAACCCAATGTAACCATTCATGATATGCAGGTTGGTAGCTCTGCCAATGAATCACTTTGAGGTGTTTTATGATGCCGATTGTATAGGCTTGATGCGTATCGAAGTCATCAGAGACAAGAACTGTATTCAAAGGACGCGGATCACATGCAGGGATATACCCTGCTTTATGGCGCATCGACAATAAAGCAGCAGCACGCAATACATTAACGGCGGTATTCGCTGATTCCATTTGCTTCAGTAGTGCTTGAATATCTGTTTGTAAGGTTGCTAATGTAGCGGATGTACTCGTGCTATTGTCACTCCCTCGTGCTGCCATATCGAGCAACTGACGTGCCATTACAATTTGCCGATCAATTCAAAATCAACATAGCGATTATTTGCCATTGCGCCTGTCGGGTAAAAATATGATCCATCCCATTCACCACTCACTTGAATTGGGTGTCCGCCACTGAGTGCTAATAACGACCAACGTTCGTTAAATTGTTCGGCTATCGGCAAATATGTGCCATCGACTTCTCGGAGTATCCATTGATTATCGTAATTAACAGGGATCACTTGATCCAGAATAAAAGGAAATTGTAATATCCAAGGATTTTCAGAAAGTGCATGGGCGTAGTTTTCAATATTTTCTAAAATCGTTTCGCCCGTTATCGGTGCTGCATCTAAGATGTCACTATGCCTTTTTTCGATGAATGCGCGTAAGGGATAACGCGATGGGTAAAATGTTATATCGGCATCGAGCGCACAACTCGGATACAGATCACCATATTCAAAGAGCGTACTCCCAAATACAAATGTCAGGAGCAATACATCGCGTCCTGATTGTAGCCCTCGTAGCCAAACCCGTTGGGTCTGCAAGCCTTGTCCACTTTTTCCATTTTGGGAGGCGCTTTGTACCTGCCCTGTATAGCGTCCTGTCACGATCCATGTATCGCGGATAGTGGTTGTTTCATAAAAAATAAGTTCATCGCGTTTAAGATACCAACCAATGATGCTGCGTAAATCGGCTTGCATCACTGGCGATAGATCATCATAGCGTTTAAAACTTTCAATGAGTAAATATAAGCGTCCCAGTTGATCGAGCAAAGGTTCAAGCCAATTGCCATTCGATGCAGGGATACTGCCCATCTCTTTAACCCATGTGGCAATACCGGGTGCTTGAGCATCCACTAAGCGTGCAGCACGGGTATCCCAAAAATCATAACTACGTATTTGCGAATCCGTTAGACCACGTCTGATGATATTAATAAGCCATTGTTCAAGTTCTGCCATACCAGCGACAATTTTTGCTTTGCGCTTGGCAGATTGTTTATGGCGTTGTTCGATTTTTTCGGGTGTGATGATGTTTTGGTTTATTTTTCGCTCTTCGTTTTTACGCGCTTTGATGGATTCCTTACTGAGCCATTCTTCGACCCAATGGGGTGGTGCAGCATCATAGACGTGTTCGTGTTCATCAACGAGCATATAAAGGACTGCCAGAATATGCTTACAGGGTGATTTGTAGGTACGGCAGGTACAATCCCAGATGCGCTCGCCTTGTTGTAACTTGAGCAAATCAATCTTGATCTGATAACTTTGATAAACTGCCCAAGCACTATATCCATCGGATGCCAGCACTTTCCAATTTGTATCTTGTGGATTAGCGAGTTTGCGTCCAGATTGGGCTGAGACAGCATCAGGGGCAAATGATGTTATGCGTTCGATTGTCCATCTCGGTAGAAAACGACCCATTAAGAATATCCATTGCTAAACGACAATTAGAGCATCAATCATAAGATTAACCCATAAGATTATATAGTCTAACCATCCTTTTTACATACACAAGGTCATCCTATCGTATACTAAGAAGATAAACTTGCATTATGATTTGTTGGATGTACGCTCAAGACACTTAGATATAAGGTACAAGATACATGACATTAGCGCAGTCAACCAAAAAGCTGTATATCAGTGTACGATTTAAATTATTGTTTCCCTTTATACTCATTATCTTCTTTGTGAGTCTCTTTGCCTTACCGATTGTACGCAATGTTACGATCTCACGTTTAGAACAAGATGCCGATAATCGCCTGAATCAATCAGCGATTGCATTTGGATTATTATTGGAACGCGCTCAAGATGAAGCTGAACTGGTTGCGAGTTTTGTCGCTAACCTGCCGAGTGTGGAGGCTATCGGTGCAGATGCATCGTCTGCTGGTGATGTCATCATGCCACTCAAAGATGAATTTGATCTGCAAGAGCTTAGTTACTATCCGCCTGATTATCGTAGTGGCGTGCCAGCATTGTATGATGGGCGTTCTGAAATAGATCGTCAAAATGTATTGAGTCAGAGGGCATTAGCGATACGCGACGCTATCATTTTAGCAAGCATTACAGATAAGATACCCAATAGCGGTGTTATTATTGCACCACAATCATCACAAATTATTGCCGTTGCACCTGTTTTGCTCGATGAGCAACTGACAGGCATTATTATTGCTGTATTTTTCATTGATGAATCATATATCAATGAGATTTCATCTATTTTGGATGTTGATGCTGCGATTATCAATGATAATGATATTGTTGCTACGACATCAGGCACAAACTTAGATATAGCGACCTTGTTACAAACCCAACTCGATCTAACCCAAGAAACACAAGTCTTTAATGTCACCTATGCCGATGGCAGCCCACATCGTTTGAGTGCTAACCCACTTATTATTAATGGCGAAAATCAAGGCACTGTTATCATCATCCAATCATCTGATGATGTGAATGCTGTTCAAGGGCAGATTCAACGCATGATATTGATCCTGCTAGGCGTTATTGTGGGGGTGATGCTCTTATACGCTATCGGGGTTATTGTAAATTTTGCACTGCCACTCAAACGTCTGGTAGATGCCACAGCGCGTGTGAGTGAAGGACAATTAAATGAGCGGATAAAGATTCCTCAAATTGCCCTAGAAGATGAAGTGGTGGATTTAAGCCGTAACTTTAATGCGATGACAGAACAATTATCAGGATTTTATATTGAACTTGAGCAAACGGTTTTAGACCGCACAGAAGCCTTGGTCGCAACATTACAAGAACTTGAAATAAAACGCGATGAAGCACTCGATGCCAATAAGACCAAGAGTTTATTTCTCGCCAACATGAGCCACGAACTACGCACCCCCTTGAATGCCATTATCGGCTATAGTGAGATGTTAGAAGAAGAAGCCGAAGATTTTGGCTACGATGATATTGTCCCTGATTTACGTAGGATTCAATCCGCAGGCAATCATTTATTGGTTCTTATCAATGATATTCTCGATATTTCTAAAATTGAAGCAGGGGCGATTGAACTTTATCTGGAAGATTTTGATCTGGAAGATTTAATTGATGAAATTGCGATCAGTATTCAGCCCATTATCCAGAAAAATGGCAATCGAATTAAACTCGATTTGAAAGAACTGGGGCAAGTGCATAGTGATAGTACCCGTGTCCGCCAAATATTGACCAATCTTTTAAGCAATGCTACAAAGTTCACTGAAAACGGCATCATCACGATCAAGGCAGACCGTTTCATAGATGATACAGGCATTGAGCGCTTCTCATTAGCGGTGATAGATACAGGAATTGGTATGACATCTGATGAACAAGATAAAGTGTTCGATGAATTTATCCAAGCTGATACCTCTACAACCCGTAAATATGGCGGTACAGGACTTGGATTACCGATTAGTCGTCATTTTGCAAAGATGCTCGGTGGTACGATTAGCGTATCCAGTGTAGAGGGCGAAGGCAGTACATTTACAGTTATATTGCCTGTGCGTGTGATCCTACCTAAACGTGCTACAACTGAGATGAAGTCCGTATAGAATCAGCCATCACTCACAGAAATAGCACGGAGTATGGCTTCTTCGGGTAGTTGTATCCCAATTGCACCCAGAGGAATAGGAATCCCTTGCGTTTCTAAGACAGAATTGCCATCAATGGATACTGTCATCAAGCGATCATCAACGATGATACGGATTTCAGTTTGGCTATTCAGTGTGAGGTTAGCTGGGTTACGGCGTAACACGGTGAGATCATCAGTTGTCAGTACGTTATCAAGCTGACTGCGTGTAAATTGATATAAACCAACTTCTGATAGCGTGAGCGTTTCGGCGCGGAAATGAGCAGCCAAGCCGGTATCATCTGTGAGAGAAAAGATCACCCAATAATCAGCAGACATTGCAATAGCAGGGATAATATTAGCGGTAATGGTATAGGAATTGATGAAATTGTAATCCGCTAAAATCTGAGCCGATGTTTCAACAATGCTACCATTAGCAGAACGAACGGCTAATCCATCCTCTGTGCTTGTCCAGTTACCCTCAAGTTGCCATATTGCGTTACTGTTCCCATCAAACTGGGTAAAATCAAAGCTATAGCGTCCAGCAGGTGTAGCGACGATATTTTGCTGTGTTTGCGGATTTTCGACACCCAGTGCGGTCTGTGTATTACGGAAATCAAGCTGGATGCGCGTTGCATTGGCATTGAGTGCAGCTTGTGTGGCTGCGTAATCATTGGCTATTTCAGTTTGGCGTTGCACATTTTGCACCACAACAGCCGTTGATGTCGCATTGATATTTTGTGCTGATTGCGTTGCTGTTTGTGCTAATAAATCCGCATCATTATTGAGAATAGCTTGGGTTGATTGTACATCGAGTGCAAAGGCGGTTGATTGTGAAATCGCATTTTGAGCGCGATCATTAAGTTCAACTTCAGTTGCAGCCATCACAATTGAACGATCATTCAAGGCGGTTGCTGTCAGATCAAAGCCTAATAAGGTTGGTGCAACAAAGATTGCACCGAGTAAGCCCATTGCTGCCCCTAAGCCTAGCATCACCAAACCAAAGAGACAGCCCCATTGATTAACAATGACTCGTAAAGGCGATTGATTTTTACGTTTGATAGGTGGTTGCTGCATAGCTTGCATAAAAATCCTCTTTGATAGTAAGCATCAATGGTAATGGCTTAGGCAGGTTTTTCTTCTGCAACTGGGTCAATGAGTTCAATAGCAGCAATTTCATCTGTAATTTTTTGCAGGTCTTGCGGATAGCTGCTTGCAAGATCATCAAGCATAGATTCTTCTGAAATTTGAGGCTCACCAGCGACCATATAGAGCAAGACACCCAACGATGAAATAGTGAGGCAAGCAATAATACCGATCCCTTGTAAATTACCGAAGAAAATATCAGATACGGGGGTACGGGTATGCGAACCAAATCCTAGAATATCTGCTAAACCAGCAAGCGCTGCAAATAATAAACCTGTTGCCATCAAGCGCACACCAATCTGCTGGAGCAAGTTGGCTTGTGAGCCTAAATAAAATGTGAATTTGACATAGATTAGCCCCCCAAAGATCATGAAGGCATAGCCAACGAGTAGCATAAACACCTGTACGATACCAATACCGGGTGTTTCAATCACACCTGTGACACCGGGGAATAAACCCATTAGTGCAACCATGATGCCTAATGCACCAAATGCAATACCAACTTGTCCGAAGCGACTCATTAAATATCCTTATAGCAGGTCAATCATAGCTATTGTATCATGTACGCGCATCCGTGAGCATTAATCAGATATATCCGTATCGGAATCGTTGCTGGGGGCAACACCCAGAAAACGCATGACCTTGATAAATAGGCGTTGGAAATAGGTGACGATGATGCGTTGTAACATCGTATTTCTCATCACATCATTATCCAGTGCATCATAGATACTCCGCGCTGCCATATAATGATCGAGTGCTGGCTCAAATTGATTTTGATTGAGGTAGCATGATCCGATGACTTGCTCAGTTTGTGCTTCTTGAAATGGATTTTTCGTCTGACGGGCAATCGTGAGGGCTTGCTCAAAGTTTAGGATCGCATCATCATAGTGCTTGCGATTATAGGCTAGAATCCCTAAGTTAAAGAATGCGATGCCTTCATAGGCGTGTGCATCCCATAGCTGCGCTTGTTCTAGCATTGTGCTGTAATATTGAGCAGCACGTTCGAGTGCTTCTTGCCCTTCGAGTGCGCGTCCAAGGCGATTCATCGCACGGAATTCATCAGGCACACTAGCAAAGTCTTGCGCCATCACGTAGGCTTTTTCGAGCATGAGTTGCCCTTCATCAGCATAGCGTTCTTCACGGCTTAAAAGATAGCCAATCTGCCCAATTAAGCGTAATTCCATCAAGCGGAAATTATCTTGCTTGGCGATTGCCATTGCATCTTCAAAGGCTTGCATCGCTTTTTCAGGTTGTGCTTTGGTTGCTGTTGAACCCAGAATGGTCAAGGCAATGCCCATGTGATAACGATTACTCGCATCACGCGCATTATTAAGGGCTTGCCGAGCATAGCGTTGGGCGCGTGCTGAATCATCCATCTGTAGGTAGCTTGCTGCCAAACCACAAAGTGCCTCAGCAATCAGATCAGCATGTTCCAGATCATTGGCAATTTTTAAGGCACGGCGAAAATCTTGTTCAGCATCATACCCTTTAAATTCCGTTTTAAGGTAAATATCACCACTGCTTAGGGCAGTCCGTGCAATGAGATGACCATCTTGTAAGGCTTCAGCAAGATTGAGCGCGCCATTGACTAAGATACGCGCATCTTTAAATTTTCCAACAAATTGATGCCCAATCGCTAGCCCCATCAAGGCGATCACTTCGGTTGATTTATCGCTACGATTACGGGCATCGGCTAGTGCTGCTTTGCACGTATCAATTAGCGCATCAAACTGCGCCGTTTGTGTAAAGGTATCAATCGTTATTCGCAAATTTTGGCTTGTTTCATTCATAGATTTTTTTTACTCATGTAGAGTCTGTAAAATACTTAAAAATAAATATGACGATCAATAACATAGAAGATGTGTAGGGGCGTTGCTCTGTCTGCGCCCGCCCAGTGGGAGGACATAAAGTCCATCCCCTACACTCTATAAAAACTTTTAGGACATTACATCAATACAATCCCAAATCAGCCCTCTATGTTACGCGCAAGTGGCATTGAATACAAGCAAATGCGGATAAATCATCTCAATCGCGTTGGCTCATTGTTTGGTGCGTTCCCATTCTGCGCTGCGTTCTGCTTTAAGTTCACGCCATTCAGGGATCATCGGGATTGTCCCAAGTTCGCGTTCAATTTGGCGTGCTGCTAAACCGATAATCGCCACAAAGGTTGGATAGGCAAGTTCGAGCGCAGCCAATTGTTGTACATGCAAATTGCCTGCCATCCCTGCCGAAACCATTGATACAATCTCGACGGCATGTTCACCGACAACATGCGCCCCTAAAACGCGATCAGTACGACGATCTACAATCAATTTACAAAAACCGACTTGACGATCATCAATCACAGCACGGTCTAAATCAGCATAGGGTACAGTCGCTGTTACAACATCATGATGTTGGCGGGCTTGTTCTTCCGTCATACCGACACCGCCATATTCAGGGTCAGTGAAGCCACCATGCGGTACTAAGCGTTCACGGGCAGCTTGTGTATACGACAATAGAGCATTCTCGACTGCGATACGGGCTTGATAGCCTGCTGATTGCACCAACATACTGCGCCCTGTAATATCACCTGCTGCATAGATATGCTCAACCGATGTTTGTAGATAATCATTGACCATAATATAACTACGATTGGTTTCCACCCCTGCTTTATCAAGCCCGAGATGGTCAATATTGCCGGGCCAACCGATTGAGGCGAGGACTGTATCCACAGTTAAGGATTGGGCGTGACCATCAGTATCGGTATAGCTGATGATTAAGGTATTATCTTCATTTTTGCTGATGCTATCCACTGATTGAATGCCAGACTGAATTTGAATCCCGCGTCTTTCAAATTGTTGCTTAATTTCTGCGGAAATCGCATGATCTTCTGTGATGAGAATGCGCGGCGCAATATCGAGAATGGTCACGCTTGCGCCAAAATCATTAAAAACAGACGCAAATTGACATCCTGTCGCACCTGCACCAATAATCACAACTGATCTGGGCGCGATGGTCATATCCCAAACAGAAGAACTGGTGAGGACATATTCTGCCCCATCAAAGGGTAAATTCCGCGCATGACCCCCCACACACAGAACGAATTTTTTAGCTTGAACTTGTCCTAAGTTTTCAGTTTGAACAGTATGAGCATCAATGAAGTGGGTGTTACCTGCTGCATTATAAACACGAATGCCTACATCTTCTAAATGCGCTTCGAGTTGTTTTTTCTCATGAACTTCGGCAACCACTGATTTAGTCCGTTGCATGACTGCTTGGAAGTCGATGCTTGGGGGAGACTTTAATATCAAGCCATAATCGCTAAATTGCTGGCTATCACGCATCAGGCGGGCTGCCTTCGCCAAGGCACGGGTTGGTACGCAGCCATCATTGGTACACGTCCCACCCAGCCGATCACGTTCGATTAGGGCAACCGTTGCGCCGAGTTCACGCGCACGCAGTGCTGCTGTTACACCTGCAGGACCACCACCCATCACAACAATATCGTACATGCTCATTTTGCTTTCTACTAAGGATTATTGATTTATACCTTAGTTATACCGCAAAAGCATGAGTTTCATTATAGGCTGAGATTAAATCTCTTATTTTGTTATGCCTTCATCATATTTTCACAAAAACAGGGTACGATACAAGCACTCCCAGCATCAAATTGGTGTTGGGAGTGCTTATGTTTAGCAAAATTTGTGACATTGTTACAACAAAGTAGTAAAATGGTGCATGGTTGTATTGCTTGACAAGGCGTACATTATCATGCAAACTCAGTGTTTGTTTAAGGCATTGTAAAATTTTGCTATTATTCTCTATAAATTTTAAACTACTATTTGAGGAGGCAACCTCTTGGGCGTGTTAATGGATGTGAAGAACCTTGTTGTTCGGTTCTACACGCAAGAAGGCACAGTCTACGCTGTTAATGATATTTCCTATCAGTTGCATGAAGGGGAAACATTAGGTGTCGTGGGCGAATCTGGCAGTGGTAAAAGTGTCCACTCGCTAGCAATTATGGGACTTATCCCAACACCACCGGGGAAAATAGAATCTGGCGAAGTCTTATTTGAAGGGCGTGATCTGCTGCAACTTCCCAAAGAGCAGATGCGTTTGGTACGTGGTAAAGAAATCGCCATGATCTTCCAAGACCCTATGACATCGTTAAATCCTGTTTTGACCATCGGTACACAAATCACAGAATCACTTAAATTACATCTCGGGATGAATAACGATCAATCACGTCGCCGTGCGGCTGAATTGCTTGATCTGGTTGGGATTCCTGATGCTGCAAAACGCCTTGATGATTACCCCCATCAATTTTCGGGTGGGATGCGTCAACGTGTGATGATTGCGATGGGTTTATCGTGCAATCCAAAATTATTAATTGCAGACGAACCAACAACAGCACTCGATGTGACCATTCAAGCACAAATTATTGAATTAGTGAAACAACTTAAAGACGAATTCAATATGGCGATTGTATGGATTACCCATGATCTGGGTGTGGTTGCAGGTATCGCTGACCGTGTAGCAGTGATGTATGGTGGTCGTATTATGGAAATGGGTCCTACCAAGGAAGTATTCCAAGATACGCGCAGCGCTTATACGCAAGGCTTATTAGATTCGCTGCCACGTTTGGACGGTAGTAACAAGAAACTGGTGAGTATTGACGGCTCACCGCCTGATATGCGTATCCCACCTGTAGGCGATCCATTTGCACCGCGTAACCCACATGCAACCGAACGTTGCTTCCAAGAAATGCCGCCTCTCCAACCTGTTGTAGATGGACATCCAGAACACCTCGCTGCGGCGTGGTATGACTTACGCAAAGTAATGCGTAATGACCAATCGTAAATGCCGCATAATTGAGCCAGAAGGAGTAAGCGGTCAAAATGAGTGTAAATGTAGAAGATCAACAGAAACAAAAAAAAGGGGTTGCTGGGGATGTAATCCTTTCAGTAACTGATTTGAAAAAGCACTTCCCAATCAATGCAGGGTTCATCTTGCAACGTGAAGTTGGGGCAGTGAAAGCCGTTGATGGGATTAGTTTTGATGTAAAACGTGGCGAGACATTAGGTCTTGTTGGGGAATCGGGTTGTGGTAAAAGCACCACAGGTCGTACTATTTTACAATTATACGAACCCACAGCAGGGAGTGTAAAATTTGAAGGGCAAGAACTCACGGATTTGCCGAATAGCCAAATGCGCCTTATTCGCCGTGAAATGCAAATTATCTTCCAAGATCCGTTTGCGAGCTTGAATCCCCGTATGACTGTTGGGAGCATTGTCTCCGAACCGTTGCAAATTCATAATCTCTACCCTAATAAAGTTGAACGCCAAGAATATGTTGAAGCCTTGCTGGAACGCGTGGGTTTGAATCCTTATTTCATCAATCGCTATCCACATGAATTTTCGGGTGGGCAACGTCAACGTATTGGTATTGCGCGTGCATTAGCCTTACAACCGAGCTTCATCGTTGCTGATGAACCGATTTCAGCTTTGGATGTGTCGATTCAAGCACAGGTTGTTAACCTGATGGAAGAACTCCAAGAAGAATTTGGTTTAACCTACCTATTTATCGCGCATGATCTTTCGATGGTTCGCCATATCTGTGACCGTGTTGCCGTGATGTACCTCGGTAAGATTGTGGAAATGGGTCCAACAGCAGCCGTATACGATAATCCGCTTCATCCATATACCCAAGCATTGTTATCGGCTGTACCAGAACCTGATCCATCAAAAGAAGCCAATCGTCGCCGTATTATCATTCGTGGTGATCTGCCTTCACCAGCGAATCCACCACACGGTTGTAACTTTAACACCCGTTGCCCTGTTGCTTTCGACCTTTGCTATCAGGAGCCAGATCCACCCCTGATTGAGCATGAACCCGGTCACTTTGCAGCTTGCCATCGTGTGACATAGGATTCAGTTATTAGTTTTTAGTCATCAATTATTAAAAAGCGCACCCTGTATCGGATGCGCTTTTTTGTTTTATATAATTAAATCATGTCCTAATTGCATGAGGGTACATTCATTAGTGCGTAGCTTGTCTATTTTACCCCTATCCTCCCGTCATTTCCCTATGCACCTCGTGCCTCGCCTGTGGGGAGGCGGATTTAGGGGAGGGGTTGCGGTAAAACATAGTATTAAGACCTTACTATGGTGAAGAGTACGGAGACCACTCCTCTAGGCTTATCTATATCACTATGATTCTAGACTTCGCAAGGATCAGTCCAAGCGATTTCGTACATGGAGTAGCCATCAAACAAAGGACCTTGAGAATCAACGAGGTACAGTGTGGCATTATCAGATGTGATGTAAATCCCATCGGAACGCGCAACATTCAATTCACTTGGGATTGTAATTGCACAGTTGAGTGTGCCATCAGCAATATCGAAACGTAAAATATACTGATCGGCATCGACAGTTACCATGTATATTTGTCCACTAGGATGTGCGAATAAGCCACTCGGTGATGTGCCAACATCCCATGTATCAATCAGATTAATATCCGTACCATCTAATTCTAAGCCGAGATCAAGCACAAGGACTTCACCTGTATCTTGAATCCCTGCGTAGAAGTAACCTGTATCTTGCGAATAAGTGAGGGCTTCAATACCACGATCAGTGCCTGTTGAGACACCAATATCAGCAAGATTCCATTCACGAGTAATTTCACCTGTTTCTAGGTCTAATTCATAGATGTAATTGTATTCATCCCCCACATACAAAATGGAGGTATCATCACCGGCGAAAGTGAGGGCTTCCATATCAACTTCATGGTCATTGACAGAGTCGAAGCTATAAACTTGGACAATTTCATCAGTTTCGAGCGAGGCAGCCACAATTGACTTTGGATAGTAAGA
>JBAUIA010000061.1:0-5951 GCA_049680565.1 Phototrophicaceae bacterium | reverse complement strand
GCTTTACCATGTTGAACAGTCAAGCTCTTAGGAGGTACGAGTTCACCAAATTTCTGGCGAATACGATTATTGCGGTCTGCATCAATCGCGTGACGTTCATTGGCAAGCTGGCTTCGCTGGCTTTGATATTCATCGTTCCACGCTGTACTTTCCTCAGTTTGGATACGATATTCCTCACCCACCTTCATGAGTAGCTCACAACGTTCTAGCAACTCGGGTAAGCGATTTCGTAGTGCGCTACTACCCGTATTCAGGTCTTCAACGAGTAAATCAGCAATAGTGTCAACATTGGCTGAAATGCCGATGTCATTATTGCGCCCTGCGACCTTGTTAATGAGAAATACAATCCCAGTAGCGCGCGCCATCAACTGTTCGTCGAGTGAGCCATCAATCCATGTCATGGTAAGTTCATACACCTTGCGGGGTAAAACATGCGCCTGTAGCAACTTATCAGCTGAATCAAAGTACAAATAATCAGCAGGAATCACATGACCGAGCGAGGCATCCAGATTAGTCTGAATAGCTTTATGAACCATACTCAGTTGATTTCGGAGTTGGCTATCCGTCCCTGTTTGGTCAAGCACACGTAGTGTTTGTTCCCAGAAACGCCGACGCACAGGAAGAATCGGGTAATCCTGCGGGAAAATATCCTGATCGTCATGCCGATGACCAATTGTCGTTTCATTCAAATGGCGCGATATTTCGCCAATATTGTGTTGAATAACGTCTTCTATTGTTCGCCGTGCAGTCGGTTTTTTCGCCAGAACCACTTTACGAATAACCGAATCGACATCGGTATCCGATAATTCCACACGAACGGTGAAACGCCCTTCCAGTTTTTTCAGATTGGATGTGCCAGTCACTGCCGTCTGCCCTGTCCCGATGAACAACAGTTTACTCCCGATGTTCTTACAACAAGCCTCAACTGCTTCCTGCACATCAATGGAGCGTTCGCTACTTTCGCCGATATATTGTTGAACTTCATCCAACACGATTAAAGATAATGGGAAAACACCCTCAACATCTCCTAATGCTTGTTTGAGAGTCATCACCATATCGTCAATCGAAATATCTGTGACGGTTGGATATTGTGCAATGAGTGCATCTGCGCAGCGATCCGGTGAAGAAAAAGTCTGTGGGCGAACCTGCACTAATGCTTGGTGAAGACCTTCCGCAACATAGAAATTTTGAAGTTCTTCTTCCCATGAGTCACCAGTATTTTCTATATGCTGGCGTACCTCATCCAGAATCCCTTCATTTCGTAGCCAGATGACGAAACGTGCTTGTGGGTATTGATGCGGCAATCCGACAGATTTGAAGACGATCCGTAGCAATGCCAGACGCACACTTCCACTTGCACCAGCACCAAGCGTTCCAGATGAAGCATGTAAACCACCATAACGTTTGCCCGCACTGCTTAACTCAACCAGTTTCTCATAAACGGTCTCTGGTAAATCAGCAATATCACGCGCTTTTTTCCCGTCGGGAAACTCAGTATTTTCCCACAAAGCCCGAAGCATTTTGACAAGATGTGACTTCCCAGAACCATAAAAACCACTCACCCACACCGCTGGTTGTTGGGCTTGATTGAGGTTCGATAAATAGGTGTCCAGAATGCGTTCAAGACCGTCCTGATAACGACCATCACAGACAAACGTTTCTAGTTCATAGCGTAGAACCCGCAGAGCTTGCTGTGTCTTCTCATCATTTACGTTTGCAACACCTTCATTGACCAGTTTCTGCTGAGAGGGATCGGTGCTATATATGTCACGATTTTTCATGTGCTTACCTTCATTTATCGTATGTCTGTGTCTGATGTAATGGGAACTGCGAGATAATTCCAACCGTCATAAGCATCCAACAATCGGTAATTATTGTTTTCATAATTGCCAGGGAAAAAGACCACCAACCGTCCGGATACCAGCGGTGCAAAAGTGGCAACAACATCACGTACTTTGAGAAACCCAAATAATGTCCCAACACCAGTGATTGCGACAACTGTATTTTCATCTGCTCCATCTGAAGCAAGAAAATCTCTAAAACTCTGCTCAATGTCTGAAGCATAGCCAGAAATTGTGGACATAATCAATTCAGGTCGCTTAAAGTATTGCTCACCATATTTTTGTGATGTAAGCCATGTTGAAAAGCTATTCGTCAAATCGAAATGAAGCCATTTATGACCAGCATCGCGTGTCTCAATAGCAAATTCCTCGACTCTTGATCTCAGTACCAGTTCATCATTTTCACTGTAAACGCAAAAGATAACACGTTCCTCTGGCGAGGCATCATTCCGCCATGGGATATGAATGTGTTTGCTATATGCTGTCTTAAGGCGGTCAATTTTGTTCAATGAGTAAATCTCTTTCATCAACTGTCAGAAAATTCGGAAAGCGGAATTCAATAACGTCGCCAACATGATTGAATATAATCCATCCACGTTGTGACGCTTCTTGTGCTAGACCACGAAGCTCATAATCAGACGTATCTAAAATCGCCATACATGGCGCATGAAATATTTCAATGCCGCGATACCCACTCAAATAGGCTAGAAAGACAGTAAACGCAACAGCCCCACTCGTTGCTTGAACTGCTGTTCGCATTTTGTTAATTTTACCGTCTAGATGACCTGACTGAGTCCAGCTCGAATTGATATTTTTCGCAGCGGATCGCAAAGTGACTTCACTAAATCGTCCAGGCTCTAAGTCATTGATCCAAATCTCAGTATTTGAGCGTGTTATAATCTGATTCGGTGCAATTTGCAGGATCTGATCAGCAATCTGACGGAACAAGGTATCGCGAGCATAAGCCATTAATATAGCAAGTAAAGGGCGAGCAACGTCATCTCGATACCAGAGAAAAACAAATGCTTTGAATATCGGGATTTGATAATCCAATGAATATAAGTTACTGAGATGACGTGCTGTGATCTTCCGATTGCTCATGGAACGTTTTTGTAAACAGTTGCTTTCGATAATGGCATCCAGATAGTCTTGTTGTGTAGCATTTTCATCTCTTACCCAATCCAGCAATTGCGTAATCTCATCTAACATGATGGTACGTGCTGTATGGGTACTATTCCGATCAAAGCTAAATCCTAATTTATCCATTAAGTTTTGTTTCGTGCTCATGTGTCCCATACCTTTATCTGAACTGTCTCAATAGGTATCGAACCATTATCAGTCTAACACTGTATGGTTATTTTACCGAAATGGCACTATTAAGACTACATCACTTCAGCATCAATTCACATTTTTATATGTGTATTTATGTCAGACTATTATACAATAACTTATGCATTGTTTTAGTGCATAATAGGCGGTATTCCTATGCCATATCAACCCAATAATGCAAGAATCGACCAATTTCTCGACACACACGAGAAGTTGAAGACTTTTTCACCTGCTGATTATTTAGAATATCGACGTACTTACCTGTCAGGACGTGTGACACATCTACGTACAACCCGCGATATAAGCCAGACAGAAATTGCCGAATTGCTGGGGACAACACGCTCTCGAATTGCTCGCATTGAGAATGGTCAAGCGCATTACACAGCAGAAGAGCTTGAGATGCTGGCACTCCTTCTAGGAGAAACACCAACCGCCCTACTAGAGTTCACACCAACCGACATTTTGCTACTCAATGTGAGTTTGACGAATAGCGCAATGAAATCAGCTTTGGGTGGGACTTTGAATTTACATTTGCCATCAGATATCAAGACAAGTGCCACACCCTACCAGATAACATTAATGGCATACACGCCAGACAGTCGTTATCTAGTGACTGCTCATGCCAATATGCAAACAAATGATGAAGAAAAATATACGCTCTGCTTCTGGTCAACAGAGACAGGTGATTTACTCTGGCAATATCAGCATCCAACTTATATCAGTGACATTGCCTTTTCTTCAGATAACACCCACTGTGTATTTGGTACCGAACAAGATACCGTGATTGTTTTATCGTTTGCAGAACGCAAACTAGTTCAAATTCTTGATCCCCAGGAATTAGGTATTGTGAATGATGATTGGTGGCGATTTATCGAGGATGCATCAAGCTACGGATCAATTGCCAATATCACATTCAATGAAGATAGTTCAGTGATGGTCGTGCATAATGAAGATAATGGCACCTTGCGTTTTTTTCTACGTCGCGATGATACCGATATATGGACACATTACCGAACCATATCACTTTCAGATATTAGTTATCAAATTGGCGCAAAAGGGCTTCTACAAAGTAAAGAATATGGCGAGTTTATCATCAACCAGATGCTTTTCGGTTCAACAGATGATTATCTCTATCTATTACCCACGTATGCTTCATGTGTTGTCAAAATCTATTGGTCTGAGACGACTCCAAGTTTTGAGATAACAGCTGCGCCAAGCACCCAGAGCTGTATGGATATATTGAAGCCTAAAAATGCTGATAGTGAATCATTTTTGTTATGCATCGCAGGAGATGAAAAAAAGTACAGCCTGAATTTAATCACTGCCTTTAGCAGCTCAACTAGTAGCTCAACCATTGATCGAGATAATAACCATCCCAATAATGGTCGAATTGATCAAATTGTAGCTCTAGCAACAGACTGTATTTTAGTAGTTGGATCACATACTCGATTACATGACGTACCCTACCCCATGATATGGAATATCGTTAGTCAGCGCGGCATTGTTTTGGTTGATGCTGGTTTACCGTATAGTGGTAGCTTGAAGAATACGCGATTATCCCCGGATGGACATTGTGTAACTTACGTTACACATGACTTAGAGACACAAGTCATTCGCCTTATCATTCAAAAGCTCAATCCAGAAGTATTCGTTGTCGCTGAAACGGATTATCGTGACCGATATGAACGTATCTGGGCGGATGAATTAAAAGAGTACCCAACCCTTGCGACAAATGAAAGCCGTTCAGGTCGTCCGGTGATTCAAAGAACATTTGCTGATTACCTATTGGATCGCGAGGCAAAACGAACAGATAAAAGCAGTCTTACCGATGATCTCATACCCTTTTTGACTAAACGACAAATGATGTCAGATGAACAACAATGGATATTAGGATATCCGGTGATGATTGATAGTATTGAATATCGTTCACAAAGTCCTCACACAGGATTTGCGAAACGCGCAGATTATCTTCTAAGAGAATGGTCATCCCAAACTGCCGATCATCGCGGATTTCTTGTTTCATATCTTCATCTATCTGATGATATAGCTCTTGAACTGAGTGAACGTCTTCAAGCTATAGATTATCGAGTAGCAAGAATTCAATTACGCACATCACAAAAGCATCCTATTGAACGACGTGATTTTCTTGAGTTATGTCTGGGACGTGACTTCTTACGAGGTGAGTTCACAGATGATGTTGAGGTGACATTACTAGGCAAATTTGGCAAATCAATTCAGGCGGATAATCAACGATTAGATTTCATTCTAGTAGAAGATGCACATTTGCTAGCAGCTGAGACTCTGGCATGGATAGCTACTGTGTCGCATCAGCATCATACGCTTACATGGTTACTCCTTGAGGATTTGAGAGCTGTTCAAGCATTGAAGGCGACAATTACAGAGAGTCGTTTTGATAGGGATTGGTTAGAAGCAAGAATTGGGTACGTTTTGCTGTCAGATTTTCTCGCCGAATAACATTGATTTTTGTGTTCAATATTTTTAAATCATTAATTAGAAACAATATCCTATGTAGTTAGAATGACCTATCCAAGCCTTTCGTTCTTCAGTATACCCGTCCTATAAAGGTATGGTAGCTACTATCTTTTTAATATAAATACTTATGGGAAAAATGCGATGTCTCTCTCTTATCAAGGTGGCACATTGGTCTTGTATGATGTTCCACAAGACTATCCTGTTGCCGACGCATTCCAATGGATCAAAGGTCGCTGGCGTAGCGAAGGCTACCACTACCCGACCCTGCGTGAGTGGCTCAAAACCGAG
>JBAUIA010000060.1:0-2219 GCA_049680565.1 Phototrophicaceae bacterium | reverse complement strand
GATCAAGACGATCAAGACGATGACGACGATCAAGACGATGACGACGACCAAGATGATGATGACGACCAAGATGATGATGACGATGATGACGATGATGACGACGACAATGATGAAGACTAAGACCATTTAGTCAGGTATGATAAGGATTGGAGGCAGATTGCCTCCAATCGCTTTTATGTCGATAACGAGCTTAGGATATAGAACAACCTCATGATTGTTTTGATTTTGCCAGATGTATCAAGCGATGACAGATTGCTAAATCGAGCGCGTGATGGTGATAAAGATGCAATCACGCAGATATATCATCATTATGTTGAGTCAATTTATCAATTTTGTAAACTGCGCTTGGGTCATCCACAGCAAGCGGAAGATATTACGAGTATGGTATTTACAAAGTTTGTCCAAGCTGTTGCTCAGGGCAAAGCACCGCGCTATCACCTACGGGGATGGTTGTTCAAAGTAGCGCGTAATGCAATTTATGATACCTATGGCGAACAAAAAACATTGCCACTTGAAACACTTGAACAGTGGGAAAATCCTGATGCCATTGACCCTGAATATCTTGTACAACAATCCCTCAATCTTGATATGATCCGCGAAAGTATTATGCAGTTATCACCCGATCAACAAGATGTTATTTTATTGCGCTTCGACCAACAATTGAGTGTGCAAGAAACTGCTGATATTCTAGGAAAGAAAGTGAATACTGTTAAAGCACTGCAACTCCGTGCCGTCAGTCGCTTACGGACAATTTTACAAGGTTCAGGGGTGAAAGCATGATGAATCCAACACTACAATCTGCTTTAAATGACTGCCTTGATCGCCTTGCAGATGGTCAAACAATTGAGCAATGTGTGGCAACGTATCCTAAATTAGCAGATCAATTGCGTCCCCTATTAGAAATTGGTCAATCAACATCTCGATTACGAGCAGATAATACTGAGTTGCTACAAATGCACCAACGCCTTGATCCCAAAATAGAGAGCCTCATTGCAGATACAAATTTTAACCAACGCCCACCGATTGGATTTCCACGCGGATCACTGGTGTTGATTGCGAGCCTCATCATACTGGTCATTGGTGTGGGTATTATCTTCGGTGGGGATAATACAATCACAGGCGAGCAACCAACAGAAACACCCACTATAACCGTGACTGAAACACAAGCTACACCAAGCCCAACATTGACGCAAATCACACCGTCAGTGACACAAGTAATACCAAGCCCAACGTTGACGCAAATCACACCATTAGTAACACAGATAACACCATCACCCTTACCCGATACAAGTTTATGTACTCCGCCCAATGATTGGGTCGAATATCGTGTTGTTGCAGGCGATACACTATCATTTATTGCAGTCAATGCAGGTGCAACACTTGATGAATTACGATCTGCAAATTGCTTAGATGCTAGCAACCTAATCATTGAAGGACAGATTTTATTTGTACCAAAATTGTGGCAACAATCAACAAATTCTGGGGAATCAAATAATAATCTGAATACAAATAATGATGACGATAGCGATGATTCGGATGATGACGATAGCGATGACGATGATTCAGATGATGACGATTCGGATGATGATAGTGATGACGATTAATAAACGAGTGGATAGTTTATGCAAACAAGTCATCCATGGGAGTAATAGCCAGCCATTTCTCCTTAATTGATAATCAGTGTATCAAGCTAGATTATTACATGGTTGCTAACTGACATCTGTATCGTTTACTGGTATGATTTTCTTCTATTTATCGTAACTAATCAGAAAGTAAATCATTGATGCCACGTTCTGCTTTACAGGTGATTCCTGTCCAAGCCCCTGTTCAATCCGATGTTTTCCCATTATTCCAAACCTTACAAAGCGCCCTCTCCACACACAATCAAACCTTGCAAGAAGGCGATGTGTTAGCTGTCAGTAGTAAATATATTGCGATTAGTGAAAATCGTGTCATTAATCTTGATGAGGTTGTCGTCAGTGATGAAGCGCTGGCACTCGCCCAACAATTCAATATGGATGCGACGATTGCCCAATTAGTCATCCAAGAAGCCGATCATATCTTCGGTGGGATTCCGATGGGCTTTTTGCTCACATGGCGTAGTGGCATTATCGCGCCGAATGCAGGTTTAGATCGTAGCAATATTCCATCAGGGCAAGCGGTATTATTGCCTGCAAAACCTTATGATAGCGCCCATCAATTGCGTGATTGGGTCTTAG
>JBAUIA010000059.1:0-8647 GCA_049680565.1 Phototrophicaceae bacterium | reverse complement strand
AAAATCACACGATCTATTTTAAGTATTTATCAAAGCTCATTTTCGTAAAAATAGGACTAGACTTGCAAGACACGCTACTATTTGACACAATAACATCCTCATAGAGATATTGCGTCGTCATCTGTTCAATAACTAGAACTAGAGATATAGCCAATGGTGGAACACGCTCTTCAACATTTCATTTACGGAAATGCTGTTATTGCTAATCAAGCAACTGATACCCTTGATCTTTTAGCCCGAAGTGAACACATTAATAGTAATAGTGACCAAATTCAGCAATTACTCGCTGCTGTGCCTATTTCTCCATTGCCTGCTGCAAAAGCATCACAATCGGTTGCGATGGTATTTTGCCGTATTGATAATACGGCATACTATATTCTTGCACGCGCAAACAAGCATCCGCTTGACCCAACACTTACACTGCGACAATTGGTGCTAATTCCACAGGCTGAAATAACCAATTACAATAACTTTGAAGCACTCGTTGCGCTTTTTAACGAGCCAATTCCTATCTATAATGTGACAAATACAATCGTAGAGCCTTTAGAAATTACGCTCATTGAGCCACCTAGCAAAGATAAACAAGTGATGATCTTAAAATCATTACTAGAAGACGTATTCCAAGATAATTTTCAACACCTCATTGCGATTTTGAACCGTGCCATCCAAAATAAAATTGTGATTCGCAATTTCCCATTCGATCATAATGCGCGTTTATTGCTCATGCGTGGGCTACGCCTTTTATTACCGCAATCATTGCGTTCGATGCTAACCTTCACAAGTTATACAGATACCTTATCAGAAGACTTGCCACGCGTGAGTTTTAGCAATCAGGATACAGAAACATCCGCTAATATCATTGATTGGAACACCCTTGCTGATTTACAAGGCACATTACATCTGTATATTCAACAACTTGATAGCCAATGGGATGATAATGTCATTGAATTGGTCGATAGAATCGCGCGTTATGATGAAATCCTACAAGGGCTAGACCAAGGTAGCAGCACACTACAAAAACGCTTAACGATGATTGCTGATCGCTATCAATTGGATAGTGCAGCACTCGCTGGAGATGCACTCCATACGGAGCAAATTTTAGCGGTTTTTGAGAGTGATATTCCCATGTCAATTGAGTTGCAAACGGCGTATGCGATTCTCTTGCTGGAAAATAATTTTGAAAACCGCGATACAGTCACAGCACAAACTATCGCAACTGTTCTACAAGATAATGAAGTCCTTAACGAAAACCTGCAACCTTTTTTGAATAGCTCGATTGAAGCGCAACCAGATGCAGTCTATGCTTTTGTACGGACACATTTGCACACTATTGATGACGAACAACTCAATGATTTATGGCTGACACGCTTGCATGATGCTGCCCAACAATCCGTGACCGTTGCCATTGAAAGTAAAAATACTGAGACGATTCGTAGTTGGCTCATCCTCATTTCACGCGAACCCCTGCGCTACCAACTCAATGACATTTTGCAAAATGCGATTATCAGTGCAAAACCATTTGTGACTGATAATCCTGAACTTGCCCAAGAATTGCTGGCTGTAGCAGTTAAACGCCAACCCGATATGCTCAATGACCTGCTAAGTGATGAGCTTGTCTTAGCTGCTATCCCTAATTACCTGACCCAAGCACTAATCGACCATGATGCGAGTGCAATTGAAGCCTTACCGACTGAATCGCGTGATCTCTTTCTATTGGCACTCTATCGTGCGATAGAGGCACAAGTTTCAGCCGTGACATCCATTAGTATCCGTGCATTATGGCAAATCCACACCCAACAGCAAACCAATACCTTACCTGCACAATTTCGCCCGCTATCGCTGATTCAAAGCCTGATCGAAAATCCCCATTGTTTCGCAAACGGGGCATATACAACACTACTCACGCTGAGTCTGGCTGACGGCTCACAAGATGATATATTTTTCGCTGCGATGCCGCTCTTAGCTGAACAAGACAATATTGCGGAAGCCTTTGCCCAATCGCTTGACCAAAGTAATCGTTCACCCGATACAATCTTAGATATACTCTCAACTTTATTGGGCAGTGATGCCATTACACCGCAATTAGCAGTTCTTGCACTATCAACCTTGTTAATCAATCGCAATTGGGATGAAAGCACAACCCCATTTGTCGAGCAACTTGCACGCTTGATGTCGCAACATCCTGATGTCGATGCCTCGGTTGGTGTCTTATGGAAATTGAGCGAATTATCAACCGAGTACAAAAATGAACAAATGCTCAAAGTGTCTCAAAGGCGCTTATTAGATGTTACGGGTAATCTCGTTGCAGAAGCGCAGATTGTGGATAATATCAAAACGATTCGTGCGGATAGCCAATGGTCTGCAATCGGGAAAACAACCCTTGTGAAGTGGTGGCGCAATTTTGCACGCCAGCAAGGGCTTGGACAACTCCAAAAAATTGATAAATTATTAGAAGGCAATCGTACCCTCGAAGATTTACGGGCGATCATTCAGACGACTATCGCCATGCGACGTATTATTGGTAATCGCACGCTGGAAGAATTTTCTGATGTAATCGCTACAACCTATACACTCTTACAAGCGCTCTCCGAAGGTTTTGACCCTAGTGATAAATTAGTGGATAGTACAACCATCCGCAACGAAATCGAAGCGCGTACCGATGAACTCCCTGTTGCTTTGCGTCCTGTCTTATCCACTAATCTGCGCGAACTAGCACAATTGGTCACCACATTATCAGAAAATCGGATTAAACCGTCCTTGATTCGCAGTGATGATATGGTCGAACGTCAACTCGTCAAAGGGGAACAAGAACCACAATCCGCCATTGATGTCATGCGCTGGTTATCAGGTTATCTCGATGGTATCCAAAAAGATGATGATTAATCATCAGGTGGGGCTATCGGTGTGATACAAATAGTCGGCATATCATCAGGATAAAACCATTGTTGTGGTAAATTTGCGCGGTCTGACATCGCTTGATATTCGGCATATAACGCCAATAAGTTAGGGCAATCGCGCAAGACTTCTGCTGCTTGCCCTTGTACATACCAGCATTCAAAACGGCGGTCTTCTAGTGGTACGGATTGTGCCACTTGTAAGGTCGAACAACGATTTAAAGCAATTTGTGTGTTGCGCCAATCACCATTCAGATAATATTCACGCCCTAACCAATACCAGCCCTCAGACCACCCCGGCGCAAAATCAGTCACTTGCGTACACCAATCAATCGCAGCATCCCGTTCACCCAGTAAGCTGCTGGCTTCGCATAAACGAAAACGCGCTTTGATGTTATCCTCATCAAAGGCAATCACATTGAAGTAATAAGCAATCGCTGTATCCATTGCACCAACTTGCTGGGCATAGAGTGCGCGTTCAAAGTGTAAGGCTAATAAACGCCGATTATAGCTGATGCCAGTTTCAACCGCCGATGCTGCATCCTCATATTGTCCTAAATCACTATGTGCTAAGGCTAATACACGGTAGGCATCTGCACGCCAATTGGGGGCAACCTGCGTTGCAATTTCGACAGCGCGTAAAGCATCACGCAGCGCAGCTTCAAAAATGCCTTGGTCAGCATAGGATAATGATAAGGCTAAACGGGCGGTCATGCTGGTTTCATCATTGCGGATAACCCGTAAAGCAACCCGTTGAGCATCACTTGCAAATCCATTGGCTTGTAATGCCAGCGCATGGATACCGAGGACTTGCATATTATAAGGAGATCGTTCAACGGCTGTTGATGTCAGCGTTAAAGCCTGCAAACGGTCATCATCTTGATTCAAATCCGCATAACTTTGATAGATCAAGGCACGCACTAACAAGACGAGTGCTTCATGATCGTTATTATCACTCGCATAAGCTATTTGTGCATAATCAATACTATCGTCTAAATCACCCGCATTGAAAGCCAATTGTGCATCAGCTAATGTGGGTGCTTCTCCTAGAGGAACAAGCCATTGTGATAGGTTATCTTGTAGATAATACCATCCACCCACGATGATAAGCATGACCAAGCCCATAGTCATCATCCAAGGTAGACACCCATTCCAACGACTCTGTTGCCGAAATAGTGACCGTGACCGATTACGATTAATTCGCATGATAATAGGATAATTATTGATAATTGCTTACAGTGTAACCAATTTCTACAAAAAACACGCTACATTCAATGAAAGTAACTAGAACCTTAAGGGCGTATTCGCATTTAGGTGAGATTGAGAATAGCGTGATTATGAGTTTCTATCACTTAAAAATGTCGATACAAGGTCAATAATATAGGCTTGTCGGCTTCAGTCGTTGTGCAAAACGAGCATGTGAGTTTATCAAATGCGAGACCTGTTATCCGTCGCTGTTGCCATTAGAATTGCCGTTGCTGTTGCCATTGGAATTGCCGTTGCTGTTGCCATTAGAATTGCCGTTGCTGTTGCCATTAGAATTGCCGTTGCTGTTGCCATTGGAATTGCCGTTACTGTTGCCATTGGAATTGCCGTTACTGTTGCCATTGGAATTGCCGTTACTGTTGCCATCGGAATTGCCGTTGCTGTTACTATTGTTGCTGCTAGCGTTATTCGGGGTATCCGAAATATTCACGATAGGCATGGGTGTTGCCTGTACGCTGGATAATAAAAATTCAGCAATCCAGCCTATTTGACCATTAGCTAGTTCAACAAAAATCCATTGTCCATCATCACTGATGCTCAGTTGTGTAACTGGCTCACGAGGAGCGACTTGTGCAATAATTTGCGAATTTAAACTCGCAGCATCACGCACACGTACCAAGCTATTGGCGAAAACATATAAAGTGATGATGTCATCACCATCAACAGTCTCAATGACTTCTGATGGTGATTCGACACTTGCTGTACTAGGGTCTGGCGTTTCCGTTTCAATAATAGATGTTTGCTGGGGGATACTAATTTCAGGCGTATCAGTCTCAATGATGATTGTTTCAGATGTTTGATTGTCTGGTAATGCCACAAAAGCGCGTAATGTGCTTTGCCGTTGCACTAAGTCTTGCAGGCGTGCCGTATCATCCAGCGTGACTGTCTGTAATAAGTTCGATAGCGCCATCACACTAGCCGATAAATCATTCTGCAAGACAATATCATTTACCAAGTCACGGCTTGTATCTGTAAGAGTCATCACAGCTTCCAGACTCGTCATAGCATCATTTAACAAACGTCCCTGCACAGCTTGGTTATTCGTGGGTGCTAATGCTTTAAATTCATCAAGGCGTTCATTGGCTTGTGCCAGATGAATCCGCGCTTGATCGCTTTCTGATCCTGCGAATTGTAATGAAACACGCTCCAAACTACGCTTAACAGGGTAGAGGATGTCACCGGGTAAACTATCGGCAGAAGCAGGTGGGATCGCAATTAAACTAACAAATAGCAATATCGCAATTGATGCTGCGATGCGTTGTAAAGACTGCCCAAAATTCGGACGCATTATAATTGGCTGGCGGTGTGTTTCTTTTGTTAAGACCTGTTCTAATAGCTGGGTTTTACGATCTGTCGATAAGTAGGGATGCACGGCAGAACGTAACCGTACCGCAGCTTGTACAACAGGGTCATCATTGCCCTGTGCGATAAATAAGGCTTCATCGGATTCGACCAGCGCATCAATTTGTAACTGTTGTTGGGCAACCATCATCGGCTCAGATAAGCGTTGCCGTGTCGTATCAGATAGGGCATTTTCTGCATGTGATAGTGTTGGAACACTTGCCATCATCTGAGTAAAAATATTTTGACGCGCAGTATCTGATAAGGTTGGCGTGGACGCTGTGAATAATGCTATCCCTTGTACTTGATTGGTTTCAAATTCACTAGTGGAAAGGTCTGCTGTAGCAAGCACTTGCTGATGGATAGCTATTTTGCGTGCGTCTGATAAATGTGGATGGGGAGCTTCGATTAAGCGCTTCGCAGCAACTAGCAAACCTAAACCAGACTGTGTCGCATCGTGACGAAAGTTCTCCGATGACACCATCTGATCAAGTATCGTATTGAGTTTTTGTAAACGATCTTGCTGAGATTCAGACATTGACCCACTCATACAATGGCGACGAATCGCAATAATCTTTAATATATAATATCATAGCTTAGTATCATAAGACAACTATGCTAAATTAATTGTTTAGTATTTTTAGGTAAATGAATGTGCAAATACATCTTCTATATCGTGTTATTGATGGGCGTATCATCGCATGTCATACAGGTCAATGCAACTGATTTTGTGGTTGATGATGCTGCCAGTTTGATTGCTGCGATTAGGAGCGCTAATCTAAATCCTGATAGCGATAGCGTGACACTCGCTGCTGATATTGTGCTAACTCGTGCCGATAATGGGATGAATGGCTTACCCCTCATCACCTCTGAAATTATCATCAATGGCAACGGCTTCGGCATAACGCGCAGTCTGTCCCCTGAAATTCCTGATTTTCGTATTTTAGGAGTATCGAGCGCGGGTCACTTAACACTGAACACGATTACTATTTCAAATGGCACAGTAATTGGACAAGGGGGTGGTATTTTTAACCAAGGCACATTGACCATTCAGAATAGTACCGTCAACAATCATCATGCAACCGTAACAGGTGGGGCTATTTATAACCTCAATGGTGAAGTCAATATAAGGGATACAATCATTTCAAATAATGTTTCAAGTTTAGGCGCTGGACTTGCTAGTAGTGACGGAATTGTCACAATCGGCGATACGGTTTTCATGCACAATCACGCATCAGAAGATGGTGGGGCAATTTATAATTTTATTGGCATGATGACACTCATCAATACAACAATATTAGGCAATACAGCCGATGATGATGCAGGTGGATTATATAATCGCGTGGGTACAGTTTCGGTAACTGATAGTCACTTTATCCATAATGCTGCTGCGGAAGATGGTGGCGCAATCCTCAACAATACAAATAGTACGCTGATAATCAGCGCTAGCAGCTTCACACACAATCTTGCATCAGACGATGGTGGCGCAATTTATAATAATAACAATAGCACAGTCAGCATTGATGATACGACCATAACACGCAATCAGGCACTCACCAATGGCGGAGGTATCATGAATTTGGTTGGCACAATCACCATCCAAGATAGCATCGTTAGCCGTAATACAGCATCGGGTTTCGGCAATGATTGTTATCTACAAAATACGAATGACTTCGCATCATTGGGCAACAATATTTTTGGAGATAATAGTTCAAATGAAGGATGTCCACACAGCGAAAGCGATACGATACGCTCATGATGATATTGATTGTTGATGTTGGTAGTTCCTCGACTCGTGCCATACTGTATCAGCAAAGCAAGGATGGCGTTGTAGCGATTATTGATTCAATCGTGCGCCAAACCTACCAATTTGATACCGATAAGTCAGGTCAAGCTGTAATTGATGCTGTGCAATTACGGTATTGGGTTGAAGCGTGCATTGACCAATGTTTAGCGCATGATGCCATCCAAGACAATAATATTGTTGCCGTTGGCATGACGACCTTTGCAGGCAATTTATTATTACTCGATGCCGATAATCACCCTCTGATACCACTCGATACCTATGCAGATACACGCAGCACCGATTATATCGCTGACTTATCCTCACAAGTCGATGTGTCGGCACATCATCAACGCCCAGGAACATTGCTCACATCGGCGTACTATTTGCCAAAGTTACGCTATCACGCGCAAACCATCGCCCAATCATCTGTCACAACCGTGTGTGATTTTGCGACCTATTGTTATCGGCATTGGTTTAGGGATGCCACGCCGATGAGCTATTCAATGGCATCATGGTCAGGGATGCTCAATCGTGAAACGCTCACTTGGGATACTGCCAGCGTAACCGCTAGCCAATGGTCAAAAGCTATTTTCCCAAAACTAGCTGATGTCACACAATCGCAAATAGGATTGACGACTGCTTATCAAAAACGGTGGCACGCACTGGCTGATGTGCCGTTTTATCTGGCAATTGCTGATGGCGCTGCTGCACAAATTGGCTCAGGTGCATTGTTGCCGAATACCGCTACGCTCACCGTCGGCACAACCGCAGCCATTCGCACAGTGCATCAAGCTGATATTGATCCTTCACCGACTGTGCCTGATGGCTGTTGGTCGTATCGCATTGACCAAGACCACCATCTGATAGGTGGCGCACTCAGTGAGGGTGGTAATATTTTTGCATGGGCAAGCCAAACACTCGCCCTCAATCTTGAAACACTCGAAAATGACCTTGCCCAACGACAAGTTGCGTCGCATGGCTTAACAGTGTTGCCCTTACTCAATGGAGAACGCTCCCCAAAATGGCGTGCTGATGCGACAGGGACTATTCACGGATTACGCCTCAGCACCACAGCGCTAGACATCGTCCATGCCTTGCTCGAAAGTGTTGCCTTACGCCTTGCACAAGTTGCGACCCAACTCAATTTAGCGCCCACGATTCAGATGATGGCAGGGGGTGGCGCACTGCATCATTCATCAGCATTTACCCAAATGATCGCCGACGCACTCGGACGCAATATCCACTTACTCGATACTGCCGAAGTCACCGCACAGGGTGTCGCCCACCTGATTGATTGCCATCTGAATCAGCAAGCCTTAACAGGGGTTCATCCCAAAATGACTCAAATTTATCGCCCTAA
>JBAUIA010000058.1:0-6549 GCA_049680565.1 Phototrophicaceae bacterium | reverse complement strand
CAATGGGATCATCTTGACCGTGATAATGATGGTGTCGCTTGCTATGGCGATCAAAAAAGTGTTTGCCAAATTAATAAGATTGCTATATATTAGCAAAAAGAGCAGCAACGCACTTTACCAACCCAATAAGCCAATTATTCTACAAAAACGACAAACGCCCTCAAAAATCGGCAATATGCAACTGATTTAGCAACATTGTCTATATTCTAACGTATAATAATGTAGAACGAACGCCCTGATATGGGTTATCATCAAGTTGAGCAGGAAAACTCGCTATGCTAAATACAACACAAGAAAAACCTAGAAATTATCGTCGGCAAAGCCTCATCATGACGGCGGTTGCAATGCTTGTCGTTTACATTTTGTGGAATATCCCTGCACTCGATATTTTACTGTACCCTCTTAAATTGTTCACAACCTATGTCCATGAAGCAGGACATGCTTTAGCAACGCTCATCAGTGGTGGCGATGTTGTTAGCTTTTCAGTTGCTTTAGATGGCTCAGGTTTGACGGTTCGTAGAGGTGGTGCTGATTGGCTGATTGGTCCTGCGGGTTATCTTGGGGCAGCAATGTTCGGGTCACTCTTATTTTTCTTAGTCAATCGGATACCGCGATTAGCAAATTCCTTAGCGGTTATCCTCGGTGTTGGGATAGCAATCTTCACCATTATATTCTCAGGTGGCAATTTATTAGCCTTATTGCTGGGAGTCGGTTTTGGTATGTTGATGATGGCACTCGGTTTACGCGCGCATCCAGCCATTACTATGGTCACGCTCAACATTCTAGCAGTCTCAACCGCGCTTGAAGCCTTCTTCGATTTACGTTATTTAATCTTTGTGATTGATGCGTCCAATGGTAGCACTCCGAATGATGCCGTGCAATTTGCTCAACGGGTCACGCCTTTTATATCACCGACAGTGATTGCCCTGACTTGGGCAGCGATTGCATTGCTGATGTTTGGGATGGCGCTCTACTATGGCGCATGGAAGTCCCTCAGTGGCGAAATCAACGAGAGTTATCAAAGTTTACGGAATCGCTGAGTTTAAGACTAAGTAGCTCGTGCCATTGTATTTTCAAACAATGTTATGATTTTTTGTCTTCTAAAAAATCAATGATCCGTTTGAGAGTATTTTTGGAGTGTTCGGCTTGCCGATTTAACCCCAATGATTCAAACATTTGTTGGGCAACATCTAAATATTGGGCAGCATCTTCGAGTTGCCCTGCATCTGCCAACACATTGCCGATACTGCGAATCACTTCGGCTTCACTCGCAGGGTCGCCTAATTCTCGCATAAGACCCATTGCGCGTCCGTAATACTCCAGTGCTTCGTGGAAATAGCTATAGGCTTGTTTCTCATCAGTATCGAGCAATTGGCGACCTAATTCCGCGTACAAATTACCGATAATACCGACTCGTAACGCAACATCAGGTTTACGTCCCAATTTATCATAGACCATGATCGCTTCTTTAAAATGTTCAGTGGCTTCTAATAGACCGCCATTCGCAACATGCGAATTTCCCAAATTACCAAGACGCGCAGCTAGAGATTGGTTATCTTCTAATTGTCGTGCAATTTTAGCTGAGGAATCATGCAGGGGAATCGCTTCATCAGGTTGTTGCAAATCATCATAGACCAAACCAAGATTACTCAACCAGATACCCCGTCCGCGTGTATCACCCAATTCTTGCGCCAACAATAACGCCTTATTCAGATGGTCAATCGCATCATCAAAGCGCTTGACTTCACGCAATACATTGCCCATATTGCCAAGGATGCCATTTTCAGTCATCCGATCATTATCTTTGCGAGCGCAAACTAAGGCACGATCAAAAGCATTCAAGGCTTTTTCAGTATCGCCAACACGATAGTAGGTGAGGGCTAAATTCCCAAGATGGCGACCTTCGGCACTGGTATCACCCGTATCATGTGCAAGCGCTACCACCTGTTCAAGGCTGTTAATTGCACCGTCATAATCATTGCCTTGTAATGCCAAGCGAACATCTCTCAGCAATTCAATTTGTTTATCCATATCTATTCGTACCTTATTCGATGTTAAGCAATTCGCAAATTCCATGCTAGCGTGTTAGCGCTTATTATGGCATACCACACGCAGTCAGATAGCATTACGTATCGCGCCTTGGTGAAAAAATCATCCAGATTATCCAGCTAACAATGGCAAGCAATCCCCCTAAAATCAGGAGTGGAAAAGCAGCATTTTTAGGATGAATCCCATGCAAGGGCGGCGCATTCTTCGTGAGATCAAAGCGTATAACTGTAAATTCATCTGCAACCAATTTAAGTTGTCTTAAATCAAGCGAGTCGGCATTGCTCATATTCGCAAGGATCACTTCATACACGCCACCTGTACGATGAAACATATACAATGCCCGTAAGGCTTCGGCGCTATCACTAACAATGCTCGCATTCGCTGCCCATTCTTTTTGTCCAAATTGAACCGTAACCGCAGGGTTTTTTACGATATTTTTGACCCATTGCGGGCGATCTCCCCAACCCGAAATCACATACAATTTACTACCATGACGACGATATTGAAGAATAGTATGGCGCGGTAATCCTGATTGACGACCTTGTGCTGTCAACGCCATCATATGCAATGGACGCAATAATACACCAAGCCCTAATTGATAAAAAATCATGGGCAAGCGCACAAGGGTTTTAATAAATCCTTCAGGATATGGGATGATGTCTGTAATACCAGATGGTTTATCGAGTGACATAATGTTTTTATGACGGTTAGCTACGATTATTTTTATTATACTTCAAACTATTATATCATTATTTTGCCTGACTATCTTTTGGGGAAATTCTCATTAATAAGCTATCAATAATGTCAGTTTTGGATAACACAGCGATTGAAATTATGTATTCTCGTAACCTTATTTGAACAGAAAGTTTTCAGCTTTTAGTCTTTAGTGAACCGCCTACGATCAGCCCCTATAAAATGATACGCGCTATAAACTTCTGTAAACTAAATCATTCCTTGATGAGCAATTATCAAAGACTATTAAAAAATGCTGCATAAAGTAGATTTAACATCCTAAATCAGGTATGCTAAATCTTAAGCACTATTATGATGCGTTGGGGTACGTAATGGGGACGATTTCATGACAGCACCATCACCAAAAACAAAGCCACCACGTCGCAAGCGACAGAAAAAACGTCAATCTGCGGATGTGGTTAAAATTATCGTCACAGGATTAGCCAATACAGGTAAAACCAGTTTTATTCGTCGTGTGAGCCAATATACAGAGTGGCGTGGCGAGGAAGGCAATGGCTGGTTCTTTGGACGAGTACGCGTGGATAGCTCGCTTATTTTACACTTTTATGAACCCCCGATAGCGCGTCAATATGATTTTATGTGGTTACGAGAAGTCATGAGTCGTTTGCGAGCAACAGGCTTTGTTGTGATGGCAGATAGTACCAAACCACAATATTTTGGCGAATTTCTGAGTATCCTCTATACAATTCGTGGCTACCACGAAAATCCTCCGTTAGTCGTTGCTGCCAATAAGCAAGACGAAAGCAAAGCATGGCATCCTGATGATATACGCTTAGGATTAGGCATCCGTGATGTGAGTGTTATGCCCTGCAATGCCCACGATCATAATGCTGTGCGCCAAGTCGTGATTGACCTACTCTACCAAGTGCTGGATAAACAAGATTAAGTGTTTGCAATATCCTCAATGGTGATTTCTCTGTAGCCGATTTCTTTAGCATGGAAGCGCTCAGGGTCGCCATCATCCACCCATAAATCAACATAACCACTATAAGCTGATTCTGCTAGCGTTTTTATCACTATTCGGCTAGCTTGTAATTGAGCATTATCCGCATCACCTGTGTAATGAATAGTGACATGCAAACCAAGCGGTTCAATATGTTCCATTGTTAACAATGATTGCCTATTGGCTTCGATTAATTTCTGAATATGATTCAAACCCTCTGTTAGCGACTCATCAGTTTCAAAAGTTACTGCCCCACGAAATTTAACACGCATTGCGATACTCTATTCTCCTAACTATTGAACAATTGGGTACAATGTTATCAGAAAAATATGATTAACTGATGAATTATCAATGTTTAGGTCTGCACAGATACTACTTTGCGTGATACCGCTCTGTTTCCGTATCATTGATGCTGAGGTCAATATAACCACTTGAGCCAACATCAGCTAACATCCGTAGAATATTACGGCTTTCTTCTAGTTGAATAGCCATGGCATCCCCAGAATGATGCACTGTCACATGCGAGCCGAGTGCTTCAATATGCTCCATTGTCAAAAAAGGTGTGCTATCTGATTCAAGTTGTTTTCTGACTTTTGCCAGACCCAATGCCAATTGTTCATCTGTATCAAAACGAATTGCACCACGAAATTTGAGATACATTGCATTTCCATTCTTTTAATAGGGGGCAAATGTTTAGGGTGTTTTGCGCAGGTGTCAGATTGACAAAACAGGTGGTTATTAGTGGATAAAGATACCCTTATCCACTTTTAATAGTCGATACAGTTTATCGTCTTAGATACAGTTTAACCTAAAAATCTCAATTAGCTGATAAATTGCTTAAGTTCTTTAATATCTTTGCGTTGTTGGGTCGTATCATTGCCTTGATATAGGGCTACCGCAGGATGAAACAAAGGTAAAACATGCGCTTGACCATATGATGTTTCAATGGGGATGACTTGCCCATGAATTTGACTGATCTTTACGCCTTTCTGATCAGAATTAAATAGATCAAGAATGAAATCCATCGAAAAACGTCCAAGTGTGGCAAAAACTTTCGGCTGAATAATATCAATCTGGCGCACCAGAAACGGCGTATAGAGTTCGATTTCACCTTTAAGTGGATCACGATTTTTGGGTGGACGATCTTTGACAACATTGGTGATATACACATCGTCCCGAGCCAATTCAATACTACGCAGCAATTCATCCAACACGCGCCCTGATGCCCCACAGAATGGCATACCTGTTTTGGCTTCATTTTCACCGGGGGCTTCCCCAATGAACATAATATCGGCGTAGTGATTGCCTGCCCCAATGACAGGGAAATAATTATTTTCGGTGCGATACGCATATAGAGGTGATTCAGTCAAATTGACGACTTCATCACGAATTTGCTTGAGCGCTTGATACCGTTCATCTGCAAACATAAATATCCTTCGTAAATTGTAATGATGATTGTCACAGTATAGCGAACATTCGTGCGATCTTTAAGGATTACTTCACGCTATCCCTACGCACGCTTCTTACAATTATAATTATGCTAAAATGAGATGAGTTTTACTGTTGAATACTATAGGAGTTCTATAAACTATGAAACGACTTATTTTAATGATGATGATGTTAGTAAGCATGACGATCAGCGCACAAGAAGATGACTCGCCTTTGCTTTATCGGGATGCGATTCCATCGGCTGATACGATCACCTTTGAGCCAGTCATTACCAATCTTGTTCGTCCATTGTATGTGACGCACGCAGGGGATGGAAGCGAACGCTTATTTGTAGTCGAACAACGTGGACGCATCAATGTATGGGATGGTGATGCGTTATCTATTTTCATGGATATTAGCAATCTTATCTCACAAGAAGCATTGAGCAATGGCTACACTGAACGCGGATTATTAGGGTTAGCATTTCATCCTGATTATGCCGAGAATGGTACATTTTTTGTGAATTATACAGATCTTAATGGCAACACAGCGATTGCACGCTATCAAGTCAGTGCTGATGATCTTAATGTTGCTGATACGAATAGTGCCGAAGTCATCTTCACGACCAATCAACCCTATGCTAATCACAATGGCGGACACATGGCTTTTGATGCCGATGGTTATCTCTATGTGGCATTGGGTGATGGTGGGTCAGCAGGTGATCCTTTAGATGCAGGGCAAAATCCTGATTTACTGCTCGGAACAATCATGCGCTTGGATGTCGATACCGAGACAGGCTATGCTATCCCAGATAATAATCCTTTCGTCGGTGCAGAACGCGGTGCAAATGAAGTTTGGAGTTATGGTTGGCGTAATCCTTGGCGCTTCTCCTTTGACCGTGCCACTGATGATATGTACATTGGTGATGTTGGGCAAAATCAATGGGAAGAAATCAACTTTGAAGCTGCCGACACAACTGGCGGACTGAATTATGGATGGAAATTCTTTGAAGCCACCCGTGTTTATCAAGGTGGAGGCAACCAAGCCGAAACTGTGATTCCGTTCACTGAATACAACCATGCCAATGGCAATTGTAGTGTGACAGGTGGCTATGTTTATCGCGGTGAAGCACTCACGGATTGGAACGGCGTTTATTTCTACGGTGATTATTGCTCAGGGCAACTCTGGACAGCGTACCGCACGGATGCCGAAACATGGGTCAGTGATACCCTCCTTGATACCAACTTCACCATCAGTAGCTTTGGCGAAGATGAAGCTGGCGAACTGTATATTGTTAATTATGCTGGCGAAATCCTCAAAATCGTCGTCGCTGAGTAACGTCTAGTTGTAAAAATTAGGAGGGTTTTCAAGCGTAA
>JBAUIA010000057.1:0-2849 GCA_049680565.1 Phototrophicaceae bacterium | reverse complement strand
ACTACGTTGACGAATTTTTCCTAAGAGCCGTTAAATCAATCAATGCTGACCAACCGATTTTAGATTTAGGTGGACATAAGCTCAATAAACGCGGTGTATTCAATATTGATGACTATAACTTGCCTGTTTATTACGCCAATCTCACCGCCGATAAAGGGGCGGATTTCTTATCGGATGCCGCACACATTGCAGTTGCAGATAACAGCTTCGGTACAGTGATCTGTGCTGAATTATTAGAGCATGTACCGCAACCTATAGATGTCCTAAGAGATGTGCATCGTGTGTTACAACCAAATGGAAAACTACTAATTACAGTTCCATTTTTATATCAAATTCATGCAGATCCATATGATTTTGGACGCTATACCGATTATTATTGGCGCAATAATTTACAGCAACTGGGCTTTAAAGACATCCAAATCGAAAAACAAGGTTTATTTTGGAGCGTTCTCATTGATATGATCCGCTTGATGATCTACAAGCGTGAAAATCATAAAACATTCGTTTTTCGTATTTTAGAATATCTTATCAGACATGCTAAACACTTTGCGCGTCGCAAGGACATGCTTATTAAAACTCGTGACGAGTCTTTCATGACCAGTTTTACATCTGGGTTTGCTATTGTATGTCATAAATCTACAAATGATGAGGATATATTATGAGAAAGCCTGTCGTCCATTTTACGGGTGGCGATAATTTTGGTTGGGCATTAGACGAAGACTTGCGCCTTGTCAAACAAACACTCGAAGATAAAGTGTCATTTACAGATGATATTATGCAAGCCGATATTATCCATACGGCATGGTGGGAGCCTTATGCTAATCTGTCAGATCAACAACTCAATGGCAAACGTCTCATTTGTAATATTCCAGCAGAACCCTATCGTTATTTGACCCTTCCTGCACATCGCCATATAAGAGAAAAAATTGGACATTGGGTTGCACGATCAACTGAAGGCTATCAACAATCCCAAATACTTGATTATAATGTCAGTTTAATACCCTATATCGTTGATATTGACCTGTTTTACCCCTTAGAATCTGATAATGTAGCTAAGCAAGAATTGATCAAAAAATGGTCAATTCCGACTGATAAATATTTAGTTGGCAATTTCCACAGAGACTCCGAAGGTCATGATCTCAGTACACCAAAATTGGTAAAAGGACCTGATCTTTTTGTAGAAATGATGCGTAGCTTAAAAGAAAAAGGCTATCCTATCCATGTTGTTTTAGCAGGACCACGCCGTCATTGGGTACGCCGGAAACTTACCGAATATGATGTTCCTTTTACGTATATTGGTACGGTCACAGCCGAAGATGACTTGCACATTAATATACTGTCACGTAGTGAACTGAACCTGCTTTACGCTGTATGTGACCTCTATGTAGTGAGTAGTCGCTCAGAAGGGGGACCTCAATCTATTATGGAGAGTGCTGCTGCTCAATGTAAAATTATTAGCACTCGTGTTGGTTTAGCAGAAGATATTCTGGACGAGCGTGCTATTTTTGATGATATTGTTGAAGGCATTCATCTAATTGAGCAAGACATTGAGGTAGATTATTTAGCATCAACAATTTTATCTCAATATGAGCGTGTGCAAGCAAATCATACGCAAAAGACAGCTAAACCTTTGTGGCAAAAAATCTATGATTCATGGCAAGATATACCCATATATCATATGCCACCTGCAAAACAAACGCAAAGTCATTCAATATGGCAATTGTATATCAAAAAGATATACCGTCGTTTGCGACCTAATCTTTCAATTGGTATCTGGCATACATTTTTTAAACCACCCTATGGTGGTGGCAATCAATTTTTATTAGCCTTGAAAAAAGCATTGCTAACACAGGGTTTAAACATAATTGAAAATAAACTCACATTTTTAGTGGATGCTTATTTGCTAAATTCTATTCACTTTGATGTTGAACGGTTTTTGGAAAAACATCATAATCAGCATTTAAACATTGTTCATCGGATTGATGGTCCTATCTTCTTGATACGGGGCTTTGATAAAGAAAAAGATGATCTTGCTTTTGACATCAATCAACAATTAGCAGATAGCACAGTACTACAATCTTTTTGGTCATACGAGCAAATTCTTTCATTAGGTTACCGTCCTGTTAAGCCTGTCATCGTCCATAATGCGGTTGATGGTGACATTTTTCATACTAAAGGACGTGTACAATTTAGCAAAGATCGCAAAATTCGTTTAATTTCCTCTAGGTGGTCAGATAATCCCCGTAAAGGTGGATCTTTGTATAAATGGCTCGACCAAAACTTAGATTGGGATCGTTATGACTATACCTTTGTTGGGCGTGCATCAGAGACATTTGATAATATCAAAATGGTTGACCCTGTACCGAGCGAAGAACTTGCAAATATTCTACGAGAACATGATATATATATCACTGCTAGCCAAAAAGACCCATGTTCAAATGCACTCATCGAAGCCTTACAATGTGGACTGCCAACTTTATATTTCAATGATGGAGGACATCCAGAACTTGTTAAATTTGGAGGTTTGCCATTTGAAGGTGAAGATGATGTATTAATCCAACTTGATCGATTAGCTGAGCATTATGATTTGTTTAAAGCCTTGATTGTCACCCAATCATTAGATGATGTTGCGGCAACATATATGAAACTATTGCGCGAATCAATCTATTAATTTTGAGACGAACAGGCAAGCAACTTGATGACTATATAATGGTAAATCACGATTATGAAAAACTCTATCAACCGATTCTTTCACCCGAGCATACAGCATGACGTATCCTAAAATTCGGATGACATTGTTTTTTACACGCGGGATTCGCTTACAAGATTGGTATAATATTGGTTCAGTG
>JBAUIA010000056.1:0-18425 GCA_049680565.1 Phototrophicaceae bacterium | reverse complement strand
ACCATTAAGGGTGATAGTTGTTTGTTGGATGTCATCAAACTGAAAAATAGTGAGTTGAATTTGTTCAGGTATCAGCCCCAAAATTGCCCCGCCAACGGCTGTAATTGTCCCTGTGAAGGCAACTGTCGCTAAACCATCCGTAACTGTTGCACGCTCTAAAACTAAATCTGTTGATTGCCAAAGATGCTCCGACATCGTCAGCGCCCCTAATGCAAATTGTAAATCGCTCTCAAGGTTATCCGATACAGGGGTTGCTGTTTCAACGCGTGTTAAGACAATCTGATCAAAAAATAGAAAATTCCGTTCATCAGGTCGATTTTCGGCAATCGGAATCATCTGCCAATACGCTACGTAAGCGGTAGGCATTACTATTTGTGTTAACGGAACGGCTGTTGGCGCGTCACTATTAGCACCATTTGCTGGCATTGATAAATTACAAGCAACCAATGTTAAAGCAAGTAACATGATAAGCAACGAACGCATGATGTATCTCCTAGAACGATGTGACAAGTCATTGTCACAGACACTTAATCAGATTGTGCAGTTTCATTTTCATCATCCAAGATGGGTTGCTCTACGGCGTAGGTACATGCAACAAATTGATAATTCCAACCGATATACAGTTCGTAATCATAAGTACGTTGCGGATCAGGCTCAGTTTGAACACCTTCATCGGTTGTCCGCATGGTGCGCTGAATCACATCAATGGGATTATTACGACTCGCCCCCGTATGATCGACAATCAAATTATAATTACGAGGTGTTGCTGGCTCGCCTGTGATAATCGTGCGAAATCCGTCACGTTCTAAGCGGTGTGCAGCCACATAATCTAATCCGGGAACATTGCTGCCATTATAGATGGCAATCGTTGGGCTATCGGTACGCAAGCGCGAACGGGTTGTCGGGGCAACGACTTGCTGCATCAAGGTGGCAACAGCTTCGGGAATCGGCGTTAGGATAAAGCGTTGAGCAGCATCATCGGTATAGCCTTGTGTCACTTGTTGATTGACCGCAAATGTAAAATACTCGACTTGTGAGGCATCCAGATCAATGATACTCGGCAAAAATTGAATGGCATCTGCGAGGGTTATATCGGTATCAACGAGGGTGTTAAATTGATCCCATAATTGGGGGAAATTTTCAAGCAAGCCGTCACTGCGGATACGTCGCCATAATGCACGTAAGACATCTTGTTGGCGACGGTGACGATCAAAATCACTGCTAGAGCGCCGACTCCGCACGTACCATAGCGCGGTATCGCCATCCATATGATGCAACCCACTCCAAAGCGTGAAGCGTTCCCAATTTTCTTCGACTGTTTTATCCATATCAGGTTCAATCAAACGCCAATCTTCAATTGAACAATCGACTGTTATATCAATACCACCGACTGAATCAACCAAATCAGGGAAGCTATCAAAATTAACCCGCGCATAAAAATCAATGATGATACCAAGATTATGTTCAACAGTAGCATTTAAGGTGGCGATACCTGTGCCAGTTTCGCGTTGTTCTGCGAGAAAATAGGCTTGGTTAATCTTCATCATGCCAAAATCAGGCACATAAACGTATAAATCACGCGGAATCGAGACAATCGCAATGTGTTGGCTTGCTGGATTGACGGAAACGATCATCAAGGTATCGGTCAGACCGGGATTGCTGCTATATTCGGTGGCTGCGCCGATCAATAAAATATGGGTAATATCTTGATCGCCCTCATCAATTAATGCCACGGCATTAGGGATAGCAGTTGTTTCATTATCTTGGGCGTGTATAGGGTGTAGTATCAGAACAAATAATAAGATTAAGAGCAAGTAGCGGCGCATCGTACATATCCATTTTTCACGTTATGAGTGTTTAGATTAAGCCTACCATCATTTACAGATTAGAAGAAACACGCTTAGGATACGCCTACCTGACGCTCAACCTACCGAGGCTTTATTCAGTGATGCGTTCAGATATTGGGCGTTTGTTGTTGACTGAAGATATGCAAGTTGAGTCGCTCAGAGAGGGCTTCAAATACTTTCATGCCTCGGATACTATGTCCATGCTTATCTAATAATGGAGAAAAAACCGCAATTCCCATCCGATTAGGCACAACGCCCATAATACCCCCACTCACGCCACTCTTAGCAGGAATCCCAACGCGATATGCCCATTCACCACTATATTCATACATGCCACAAGAGTGCATGATACTCAGCACATCACGCACATAAGTTGTTGCTAACGCACGTTCTTGTGTACGAGGATTCACACCTTGATTAGCTAGCGTAGCTGCCATCGTTGCCAGATCAATTGTATTAACAACCAAAGAGCATTGTTGGGTGTAAAAATCAAGCACCTCTTCAATATTGCCCGTCACCACACCTGATGCAAACATCAAATTCGTCATGGCACGATTGCGATAACTCGTGAGGCGTTCGGAGGTAAAAACAAGTGCATCAAGATGCACATTATGACCCGTATAAGATTTGAACACAGCGAGTAAGCGATTCAGCTTATCTGTGATGGTTACACCTTCAATCAGATCACTGACAGCAATCGCGCCCGCATTCATCATCGGGTTCGATGGACGACCTGTATTTTCATCTAGCACAATGGAATTGAATTTCTTGCCATCAGGTTCGACTGCCACACGTTTTAAAACAGCCTCCCGTCCGTTATCTGCAAGTGCCATGCCATAGGTGAATGGTTTCGAGACGGATTGAATTGAAAAAAGGTGTTCAGCATCACCCGTATGATAAACTGTCCCATCCGTCAGAACAATCGAAATGCCAAAGTGATTCGGATCAGCTTTCGCTAATTCAGGGATATAAGTAGCGATTTTACCATCATCATTCGGATGAAATTCGGTATATAATTCGCTGAGGAGTGCCTCATAATCTATCATGGTTGTATCATCCATTATTGGGTCGTGGTTTAAAAGTATGTGGTGGATTATAGTTGACGCTATATGTAAATTAGACTATCCAACAATCAGCACACTAAGCTAAATAATCGGATTTAATTATAGCTTTCAGCCATCAGCTAAAGTTGAAGATCGCGTTCTGTTGTCTGTTTTTCTTTGTGTTCTTCGTGCCATCGTGGCAAAATTGCTTTGTTGTGCTTAATTTATGTGAATCCATTTCACATATGATATATTTGATTAATGACTTGCATAATACAAGCAACCATCACACATGATTGTCGTTTACAAGGAAGCAATGTAGCAAGCCACAATATTATGAATCGGTACGCAAATGGAAACGCACTTGTGCAGCAACCTGATGTTGCATCGCAGCGTAGTAATCAGCGAGTGGCGCACCCATATTGGGGAAGGGCGCAACATCTAATAAGTTCGCTGTCACTTGGTCACCGTGTATGGCAAGCACCTCATCAGCAAATTTACCGAGTGCTTTAATGCCTAAATCAGCTAAACGTCGCCGTTGAGCGCCTTCAAAAGTAAATGGTGTTGTCACAATCGCTAAGGTTGGGATACGTAATTCACGCGCGACATATGCCACTACATGGCTTGCACCTGTGCCTGTGCCACCACCCATCCCTGCTGTAATAATCAAGCGTTCGGTATCTGCAAGGATGTCAAATAAGAGGTCTTTATGTTGCTCGGCTAATTGTCGCCCAATCATTGGATTACCTTTTGTGCCTAAACCGTGCATTGCTTGCAGGCGATGATGTTCATCCGCGTGGACAAGATCATACGGATGCCAGACCGTATTGAGCGCAATGGTGTGATAGCTATCATTTGGGGTTTTCATATAATTCAAACGGGTGACAAATGCACAGCCTGCATCACCAATGCCCATAATTTTAGCGATCATGATTGTTCCCCTCATATCCATAACTTTACTATACAATATTTTGCTAGCATTCATCCAAAACTCACAAATATTGCGTATTGTGAAGCATAACTTCATTGAAAATTTAGGTAAGCTGAATGATTGCAGAACATTTTATCGTCCGTGAGGCGATTCCGCTTGATCGTAGCCGAATTTTAGATATTAATCGCCAAACATGGCAGCAGTGTTATCAGCATATCTTTGATGCAGAAGAAATGCGCGGTTTATTTAGCAATAGCTTATCACAATATGGCTCGTGGGTTTATCGCCGTGATGAACGCTTGAGTACCTTCGTCGCTGAAGTGAATGGCGAGATTGTTGGCTTCATCGGGATGGCATCCTTACTCAATCCATCACTGAGTGAAATTACGACATTTTATATTTTGCCAGCCTATCACGGACAGGGTATCGGTAAGCACCTATGGCAATCCGCAACCCAATATTTGCGCGATGCAGGGTATACGGGTGTCTGGGTTTGGGCGCTTGAACGAGCGACACAAGCGATGAAATTTTACCAAGCACAGAATTGTCAAGCATTGGCATTTGGCATCTATCGGATTGGCGAACATAAAGAGCAAGCTGTAGGGTTTTGGCTTGATTTATAAGTATAAAGAAGATTAATCGAAAACTGTCTAGCATCCAAATCAATTTGAACACTAGACAGTTGCATTGTCACCTGTTTCTACAAAGGATGCTTCTCTACAAGGTCACAATTTTCTTGGCGACGCGTAACTGGGTGGGGAACACGGTCAAAAATTCTGCGAGTGTATTATAACGATTGCCTTTTTCTTGCAAAAAGCGTCGTAAAACACTCACTGTCCCCGGCAATTCATTCATCTTACGTACCCGTTTTTCCATCAACATGAAACCTTTAGATTCGGTTGGGTTGATATAATCTTCAAGGTAGATTGCAACCACGGCTGATTGGAACAAGGCTAAGAATTGATCTTCCCATGTTGGATACTGTACTTTGAGTTCGTCACTAATCGGTAAATCTTTTTGAGTGGCATCGCTAAGTTCATCGGCATGAACACGCAAATAATTCAACATCAGTAAGCGTGCATATTGTGCAAGTGCCATCGGATAGGTATGTTCCGCAAGGCGTGTTTCTTCGTCATAAGGCCAAGGTGGGCTTTCACCCCATGCCAGTGGAGGTGGCACAATACTAATCAATTGATTTTCGACACGAATACCGACTTCGCGGTTGGCAGGCCACAGCAAGTTAGGTACAAATACGAAATCTTCATCAATTTTACCCACGAATTGTTCGAGTAATTCTTTAAAATAAACTTTATCCGTGAAGACACGGTCACTTTCGGATAAGGAACTTTGCCACGATTTATCAGCAGCATCCCATAATAGCTGAATCTCCGATTTTTGATAGAAATCAAGCAATTGTTGATTCCAACCATCAGGTACCCACTCTGGCAAAACAGGTGCTTCCAAAGTTGACTTTGCGAAGAACATTCCCAATGTGAATAAGGCTTCGATGGGTACACCTTGATTGAGCATCTCTTGTAGATTGACAATCGCAGGATGTTGAGTCATGTTGCGGTCTTGCAGATGTTTGATTGCAGCCCGTGCATGGGCATGGGCATGATGACGCTTGCGTTCTTGTGCTTTTGCAGGGTAATCGGTTGCGGCTAAGGCACTCGATATAAGGCGCAAGCGATCATCTAACATAATTTTGACAGGTGTTGGACTGCTCATTAATTTTATCCAAGTTTGCAGAGTTTTTGTCGATACCTTTATATTGTACGTTGCATCTCACAAGCCGACAAGCACTTATGGCTTAATGCTTGAATTTAAGATGAAATTATCACTATATGAATGCTCTCATTAAAAATCATGAGGATAGCATAACTATCCTCATGATTGATGAACCAGTGTAGAATAAAAACCTTGCTTAACTAATACCGCAAGTAGCAGCCGAAAGAATGAACGTATAGATTTTACTAGGGTCGTTGACTTCTGGACCCATGATTTGCAGTTCGTTACTGCTCAATGCCCAGAGTTGATTTCCTGATGTATCTTGGTTAATGAGTTGATGCTGTCCACTGCTGATGGCTAATTGGAGGGCTGCTAATGTTTCTATTTGAGTGGTGCGGATAACTAGTATTCCTTCTGTTAAACGACCATCAACTCCCACTAAATCGACATCATAAATATCTAAACCACCCAAATTATTGCAATAGCTAACAAGCGGAGTAGCAACATCTACTGCTTCATTCCGTCCATCACAGAAATAAAGCCAAAGTTCTGCAACTAATTGTTCAAATTCAATCCATATATACGTATTGCCGTCAAGCGTAACGGTATCTCCAGCAGGACTTAACACGGCAATACTTAGGAAATCACTCAAAAATTCGCTGGATGCTGTTCCATGACAAAAACTCGCATTAAATTCAAGCGTGTCAAAGCCAGCACCACCATTGATGACACCACTAACATTTCCTGAAATAACGACATAATCATTGCCGTTACCGCCTAAGACGTTGCCTTGTAAATTCCCATTATTCGTAATAAGATCGTTCCCATCACCGCCATTAATATCGCCGTTTATTGTACTGTTATTGACAATAATATCGTTGCCACCACCACCATTGACATTATCTGCTACAAAACCATTATTAACGATGATGTCATTACCATCACCACCTAATATTTCTTGCTGTGTCGAGCCATTATTGATAATGATGTCATTACCGTCGCCACCTTGAACAGTATTTTGTATTTCACCATTATTGATGATGGTATCGTTGCCACCATCTCCATTAGCCCCACCTTCTGTGAGACCATTATTAATGACAATGTCATTACCCTCGCCACCTAACATATTTTGTTCTACTTCGCCATTGTTGGTAAGAATATCATTGCCATCTCCACCAGCAACATCGCCTGATGATAGCCCGTTATTGGTGATAATATCGTTACCACCTTCACCTTGCATACCATCACGCACAAAACCACTATTAACTAAGATGTCGTTGCCATCGCCACCTTGCATATCACCGTTCACATTGGCATTATTGATAATAGTATCATCGCTGTCACCACCCTGCATGTTGCCATTGACAGTACTGCTATTAATGAGGGTGTCATTACCATCCCCACCTTGCATGTCATTATTTACATTGGCATTATTGACGATAGTATCATTACCATCCCCACCGTTAAGATTATTTTGCACAGTTCCATTATTAACAATGGTATCGTTGCCGTTACCCCCATCAATATCCTGATTTACAGACCCATTATTATCAATAGAATCATCACCTTCGCCACCAATAATATTCTGTTGTACAAGCCCATTATTGATAATGGTATCATTACCATCACCACCATCTACATCACCACTTACATCGGCAGTATTGATGATTCTATCATTGCCTCTATCACCAAAGATGAAAGCCATAACTCCTATACAGACAACATCATCATCCCCTGTTGTTGTTACTGGTTCACAAGTCGCACCTGTGACAGCTACACTCGATAGTATCGAAATGATGATCGCTGCACCAACTAAAAAAAAACGTTTCATATCTATTCCTTACAACTGGTAATGACCAGTTGTTAATGATTTCTATATGACAAATAATTGACTCTTACTCTATTATATATCAAATATTACGGATTGTTATTTAAAAATTGGCATTACACATAACCCAATAGTCCTATTCAGTAATAAGGCTCACTTAAAGCGGAACAGTCAATATAGATATAGCTCAGAAGATATTTGATTGAATTGATAAGTTAAGGGTTGTTTGATGATACGGTATAATCATCTTGAATATGAGGAAAGATCATAGTTTATGGTATTGGGTCGCTTGTTACGCTTAATTATTGGATGTTACCTACTATTGGGTCTATTGATTTTAACTGTTCAGGGATTGAGTCAAGGATTAGCGAATCATGTTCTGACAGTAAGCCTCACAGATGATATAGACAATACGCCTTCCACTATGACGCTGATTGATACACGCACGTACGTCAGCTATGCTTTTGCAGATGACCATATTCATTATAATTTTGTATGGACACATGATGGCACACGCTTAATTTATCAACGTTGGCGCGATAATGGCTGGACATTGGATGTAGCCAATGTGGTCGATGGCACACACAGGCGCTTATTAGATGATGTTATCGTTGCCTCACGTTTACCCATGGTCTTATCGCCTGATGATACAACCTTGGCATTGGGTATCATGCGTGATCCACGAATTGCATCTAGTATACGCTTACATACAATCACATTAGCCGATAATCAGCTACAAGATTTATCCACAGAAGGTGTCTTTGAGATGCCTAATCGAGTGCAATGGTTGCCTGATAATCAGCGTTTGATTGTGCGTGGTGATTTTCCGCGTGTGAATACCCTCTTCTCAATTATTGATTCGGCGCAACCTGAGCAACCGATCTATTTAGATTCAGGTTTGAATGCCTATGAACAACTCATCCCCTTACCTGATGGCTCAGGATTCTTGATTGAATCAGGCTGGGAGATTGCCTACTTACCGATAGACAATCTTGCATCGCAACCTGAAACATTAATTTCGGGAGCAGATTCTTATACACGGATAGCGCTTGCGCCTGATGCACGCCGTTTTGCCTTTGTGGAAATTCGCGGACGGACGAGCCTCACTTGGGTTTTGCGCCTCTATGACCGTGAAACTGCCAGCAGTAGCACGCTATTACGCGAACAAGGTATCATCACCGATATAACATGGTCACCTGATGGCGAATGGCTAGCGTATTATTATGATCCCTTAGGCAAGCCTCCCAATTACCGCGAAGTCTATATTATCCGCCCTGATGGGACGGGGCATCAGCAGATTGCGAGTGGTTATACATGGCAAAGCACCCTCGCATGGCGACCCTGAAGCATCTATTTATAGGATGCTTGCCAAGCATAGCGCGTTTTTTGCCCTGCACGAACAGCAGCAATCTTAGCGAGAAAAAAATCAGGTTTACGACAGCGTTTTGCGGTTGCTTCTGTCGCTTGGAGTGCATCCGTTGCATCTTGCCCGATTCGATTGAGTAGTAGACAACGATCCAATCGGCAATAAAATTCTGTGCTGAGGCTACCGCTAGCAATCGCTAGTAGTAATTGCTGGTCACGATACTCTAGCGCAGTGCGATAATTGCCACGCGCCGTCTCATATTCTGCTAAAATATGATAGTAACTGCTCTGAATCGGCAAACTTAGCGCGGTATATTCATCCATGCCGCGTTTAATCAGCGTTTCAGCTTTATCGGCTTGCCCATCATACTGGCACAATACAGCCTCCCATAACACGCTATTGGCTGCATTATTGAGCAAATTGGCATCACGCGAAGATTGTTCACGTAAGCCTACTGCCCTCAATGCCGTATGAATATCACCCTGAGCATAAGCGACAGCGCGTTGCATTCCGTAGCCTGATGTTTCCCGAAATGGATTGCCATCAACCAAATTCATATAGCGGTCACTGATTGCGAGTGCCTGTACATAATTTTCTTTTTCGTAGGCAAGTTCTGCACGCACAAAAATACTCCGATGATGGGTTTCTTCATCGAGTGGCATATCATTTTCGAGTGCATCTAAGGCTTGTAAAATCTCGGTTTCGTAGCCAATCGCATCCAAATAAAAATAAACCCATGCCAATGAAAAATAGACCACCGCACGGCAGGGATGGTCTTCATGTTCAGGGCGCGTTGATTTAGAGACAAGCCGTGTTGTCCAATCAAGCGCTTCTTTGTAATTAGCTGCGAGAACATTAAGCTCACAGACCCAGCTTTCAAAGAAAAATTCCCACATCGGCAATTGCATCTCACGCGCAAGCTCAATCCCTTGCTTAAAAATGCCAATGGATTGATTGTATTGTGCTGCTTCTAAATATTGCCACCCTGTTTGATACAGTTGAGGCAAGCGCATATGCTCTCGATTGCCTTCACGGATCGCTTGCCATTGAAAATCTTGATACCATCGCCATGAATCAATATACATTTAATATTCCTAAACTTACTACTACACGACCACAAAAGTTATTAGCATTCATCATGCCAACGTGAGCTAAAGTTCACGATTAGCAAAAGAAATGCCATAACTCGCATAAAATAATATCTTATAGCAAATTCATCTAACAACTAGACATCGTATCCCTCCGTTTTAAAAGTCGGACTGATAATGACATCAGCCTATAATGTCACTCATCACGGATGCAATCCATCCAGAGGACAAGTCCGCGCCAATTGCCAAATTTCTCGTAATAATCACGGATGTCTGCATCTTTTTCGGGAGGTGTGCCTGTGACCTGTTCATAGGCTTTACGAGCAACGGTATCAATCGCCAAGCGATCAAAATGCCCCATCAAGCGCATGAGTGTCCCTGCTGAATAATCACCAAAGCCTTTTAAATCGGTAATCGCACGATAAAGCGCATCGCTATCCAGCGAATGCCATGTTGCAAGATTAACGTCGCCCGATACAATCCGTTGGGCTGCTTGATATAGATAGGCAGCGCGATACCCTGCCCCAACCGCCTCAGCAAATTCATCTTCTGATAAGGAGACAATCATCTGTGGCGATGGAAATATATGATGTGGATCAATCGCGCTCAATTGTGCTGTCATCTTCACCGTATTGCCCCACGATGTATTGGTGGTTAGGAGTGTTTTGGCGAGGTCTTCCCAGATTGTTGGTGATGCCAACAAACGCGCACATTTTCTCTCCGTGACCCATTCGTAGCCCTCAGTTGCTGACATCCGTTGATAGAACGGGGTCAGACCTTGGTTGAGGTTGAACATTGCTTCGATAGCACGCAAAATAGAATAGCGATCCACACTCGAAATGATCGCTTGCCCAATCACTGTAATAATTAATAAATGCGAGCGCCCGGATTGTATCATCAGCTTGACTGGCTTGTCATTCGTCAGCAAGTAGGGACGTTCTAAGATATGCGTGTCTTGATGGTAGGTATTGGGTGCTAGTTGATACCATCCATGACTCATAACCGTTGCATGAAAATCAAAATTAGACGGTGTGTTTAGTGTGAGTGCAATCATAGCGTCTCCTGAAACCTTGCTGCTATAAGCAATAGGCGATGTAGATGATTTTTAATCGTACCATAGTCACATTCATCAAAAATGAGCGTAACTATTATGATTATGCCGTGTTATGACATAATTAACATTTTGAGCTATCCGTTTGCAGATTCGCTGAGTCGTGTTATACTTCCGCGCTGACGTTCAATTAATAAGCGACTATCGTGGTGTAACAAAATACCTATCAAATAATGGGTTATCCACGTTTGGAAAAAGCTAAAAAGGAGATTGTAGCATGTCCCGTGCCAGACTGCTGACATGGCGCTTGCTCATCTTGAGCCTGCTCTGCACAATTGGAATATCTGTCTATGCTACAGGGTTTGATCCGATCATCAACATGCTCGGATTTACCAGTGCTGTTAAAAATGGTGAACCTGTCGAATGGGTTATCACATTCAGCAATACAGGGGATAGCGCAGGTCAAAACATTGTATTATCCAATACAGTGGGTGATGGTCTACAAATTGAGAGCGTGCAACATAATTCAGGTACAACCAGCATTAACGGACGCACCGTTACGGTATCATTGCCGATGCTTGAAACTGATGAAACCATCCAATTCACGATTATGACCACCATCACCGATAGTAAGAATGACCTCAGCAATACAAGCTGTATAACGGCTTCAAACCTCAGTGGCGAAAGTTGTGTGCGTGGCTTACCTATTCAAGCCCTACCCAATACAGGTGAAACCCCTATTTGGCGACATCCTGCCTTATGGTTAGGTGTGATGACCCTCTCCGTGAGTGTCCTATTGCTCGGCTTAGGCTTACTCGGCTATCAATCACTTGATGCTAAAAATATCGTATAGACCTTAAACAGCCTTCATCATAATATACCTAAAAACAAGTAGCGATCAACCTTGATCGCTTTTTTTCGTCTATATACATGGCTATAGGTCTATCGTCATATCCAGATAAGCGCATCACATCGGTTATACTATTGTTATATGAATAGATGGAGTGGTATCAATGCCAAAATTGACAGTTAGTCTCGCACAGATGAATGTGGTTGCGGGTGATGTGAGCCATAACAGTGGGCAGTTTGAGCGAATGGTTGCGGAAGCCTCACGACGGAAATCAAGCCTCGTGGTTTTGCCTGAATTATTTATGACAGGCTATGTGTTACCAGAAGCCAAAAAGCGTGCGAGTGAAATGGGTAAAGGCGTATTTGAAGAAATTTCACAATTGGCGAGCAAAGGCAATATTGCCATCACAGGATCAATTTTAGAAAAACGCGGTCTTGAAGCCAGTAATAGTATGCCATTTTTTGCGCCCAACGGACGGATGCTCGGTGTGTATCGTAAAATGCACTTATTCCGCTTGTTCGATGAAGATCAATATTTAGCCCCCGGTCAATCACCCCTCACGCTCGATTTACCTTGGGGGACAACTGGTTTAGCCATTTGCTATGATCTACGCTTCCCTGAAATTTTCCGACGCTATGCCATCAAAGAACAAGCCAAAATGATTATTATCTCGGCGGAATGGCCCTTGGTGCGGATTGGGCATTGGCGTGCCTTATTGGTAGCGCGTGCAATTGAAAATCAGTGCTTTGTGATTGCTTGTAATGCTGCTGGTGATACAGGCGATACCGTCATGGGTGGACATAGCATGATAATTGACCCTTGGGGACGGATTGTGATGGAAGCCGGCGAAAAACCACAACTCATCACCGCCGAGATTGAACTCGATGAAGTCAAACTCGCCCGTGAGAAAATCCCTGTCTTTGAAGACCTAAGACGCGATATTTACGATTATTAATTTTAAAAATCTTTAGAACAAGATTGTGATCATTTGTGACGGACAAGGCATGCCTTGTCCCTACAATACCTATTTTATTGGTTTGGTATAGAAATTTAGCGTGCCAAACCTTAAGAAGTAAGCCTGTTTATAAAAGAATAGCAGAATACCCCCTTATGAAGCACCTGAAACCTACAAGTCCCATTTGAAACGTATTCGCACCCTAAATCGGGCAATTTCACGCAAGGTCAAAGATAGTCACAACTGCCAGAAAGCACGCTGGCAACTAAATCGCACCCATATTTGGGTCAGTGACCAACGGCGTGATTTTCATTACCAACTTGCTCATGACTTGTGTCAAAACTATGATGTGCTGGTGATAACAGGTGGTTGCGGTGCAACATTCTCTTTATAGTGCGCTTGGAATGCAACTAATTGTGCTTGTTGTTCTTCTGTCGGGCGGATAAATGGGCGTTTTTGTCTAATTTTGTCCCATGCTTCATCGGGTGATAAGCCCTCGCTGACGAAATAAGCGGCTGCCATTGTCGGTCCACGTCCTAAACCTTCCCAACAATGAATATATACCCCTTGATCCGTTTCGCGGATAATTTTCTTGATAAAATCAACGCCTTGCTCAAGATGTAGAAGTGATGGTGCATTGGTATCAACAGTAGGTAGATGAATCCATTTTAGGGGTAGGTTCATTGGGTTAACAATCGCGCTGTAATCATATTCACCACGCATATTGACGACCCCACTCACGCCCCAATCGGCTAATTCTGACCAGAATGAATCCGCAGGTTGTCCACCAATAAAAATTTTGGGTGTAATTTCGCTCAAGCGACGCACCGGTTTACCTGTTATCGTACGCAGAATGGTATCTGTCCCTGCCCACAGTGTCATCCTAAGCCCTTGTGTTGATAATTGATCCCAAAAGCGATGTAAAAGTACATTTATTTTTGCTAAATTGTTCAAACGACCTCCTATTGCGTTATTTTTGGTGTAAGAATTGAAATATAGTTTGGGACACATTCCACTGAAATTGGGAATGGATTTTCGTAAAGTTCGCCATCGTAGCTCATGCGTTGTGGATAATCTGGCGAGACTATAATTTTCTTAGCTTTATAATGTACGAGGCGCTCTTCCATATTGAATGGCAGCGAACTTGCTAATAAATTTTGTGTAATATCAAGCACAGCTTGGATATTCTTATTCTCCAGAATAAACACATTTAGAAGTCCATCATCGGGTACAACATCAATGCCGATTTTGACGCCATACAAACCCACATTACCAATGTTGCAAATACTACAATTGATACCTGTGACATATTCTTCTGTGTCGTCGTCCAGCACAATATGATAGGTAACCAATTCTAAATCTTGGATAGCTTGCAATGCAGCATGGGTATAAGCGAGTGTGCGCCATGTTGATTTTTCTTCTACAGTTGGGCGCAAGGATAATTCAGCTTCCCAGCCCATACTCACTCGTAACAAAAAATACTGCTCACCAATTTTGCCCGCATCAATAGATTTAATTTGGTTATCGTCATTAAAAATTAAGTCCAATGCTTGCTGCGTATTTTGAGGGATATTCAGTTCGTGAGCAATAACATTAGCAGTACCGCCGGGCAAAATTGCCATCGGAATAGTGTGGGGATGTATTGTATTTGCCACTTCCATCAGCGTACCATCTCCCCCATAAGCGACGATAAGATCAGCCCCTGCATGAATTGCATCTTGTGTACAAGCCTCTGCACCGTGTTCAACTGAGGTGATATGAATAGTTGTGGCGCAATCAATAGACTTGATAACCTCTAAAATGACATCAAGCGGTAGATCGCCCGTTCCTGATACAGGGTTCAAAACAAAATGAATATTTTCTGATATTAGCATGTTTCGCACTCTCACCTATTGTCACTAAGAGTAGCTTAGACAATAAGCGTTAGAATTGCGATGAATTGCATGAGTGATTTTTGAGTTAGACATAAATCTTTTGTCAGAAGTCAGCCAACATTCTAATCAATGATCCATTTTTGGATAATGAACATCAGCGTGAACGACAAAATCACCCACGCCTTTTATGCTGTCGCCGTGTACAATAATCACGATCAGATGAATACTTTTGATGCGTTTAAAGCGCACATCAACACTCTACATGAAAAACAGACCATACTGAGATCAAATAAGATATGACTGAAAAACTCAACATTGCGATTATTGGTGCAGGCGTAGCAGGTATGTCGGCTGCATGGGATTTAACACGCGCAGGACACACGGTTACGCTATACGAAGCAGGAGATCGCGTGGGCGGATTAGCAGCAGGCTTCAAAGAAGATGATTGGGATTGGACACTCGAAAAATTCTATCATCATTGGTTTGAAGGCGATAGCGAGATGCTCGGTTTAATCGATGAAATCGGACAAAGCGATAATGTCATCTTCAAACGCCCAAAAACCAGCTTTTGGGTGGATGGCGATATTGTCCGTAGCGAGATTGAACCAATTAGCGTACTGATGTTACCGATGTCATTACGGGGCAAGCTGCAATTTATGTTTGGGGGCGCATTCGTCAAATTATTCCGTAATTGGCGCTGGTTCGAGCGCTTTACAGCCGATGAATGGATGCGTCAATACATGGGTGAGGAAGGCTATGAGCGTTTCTTCAAAACCTTGCTGATGGGCAAATTTGGTAAATTTTACGATAAGGTCAATATGGCGTGGATGTGGTCACGGGTGCAAGCACGCAGCCTTAAACTTGGTAATTTTAAAGGTGGCTTCCAAGGTTTTCTGGATGCACTAGCAGAAGCGATTATTGCCAAAGGCGCAATCCTCAACCTGAGTACGCGCGTTGAAAAAATTGATCTGGATGGACTCAAGCCAACCGTAACCATTAAGGGTGAAACGCTCACGTTCGATCATGTTATCAGTACGACATCGCCGCGTATTATGCTCAAGATGACCCCACGCCTAGAAGATACATCATACGGCGACCAAATGAATGCGCTACAGAGTATCGGTGGCTTATGTGTGGTCTTTGCACTCAAGCATGAACTCATGACAGATGATACCTATTGGCTCAATTTACCTGCGGTATCCCCTGATTACCATGATAATGAATTTCCGTATTTAGCCTTAGTCGAACACACGCACTTCATGGATAAATCGCACTATAACGGCGATCATATCATCTATTGCGGTGATTATGTTGAACCTGAGCATGATTATTTCCAATGGAGTGAAGAAGAACTCGTGGAACATTTCTTACCATCACTCAAAAAGGTAAATCCAAACTTTGAGCGTGATTGGGTTCGGAAATGGTGGGTTTTCCGCGCACCTTATGCCCAACCTGTTCCACTCGTTGGGCATAGTGCCAATATCCCTGATTTGAGTACGCCCTTACCCGGTGTCATCTGGGCTTCGATGTCACAAGTGTATCCTTGGGATCGTGGTACAAATTATTCCGTTGAAATGGGTCGCCGTGTCGCACGCATTATCCTAGGGCAAGAAACGCGCACAACGGCTGTGATTGATTAGGTAGCAAAAATAGATGCTTACCCTTCTATCCCTAGCCCTTTCTCCCACCCGTGGCTATACGTTACCCATAAGTAGGCGAAAGGGCATTCAAGCCACTAGTAAGTCTTTCGCCCTTCATAGGAGAAAGATTTAGAGAGGGTCATACACACTTTAAGTTCAATAACTTGTATGTTCATATAGTAGTACAATACACATAATCTGAAAAATGAGGATGACAATGGTATCAGCACTCTGGAACGGCTTTTGGCTACGATGCCCCAATTGTAAAGAAGGCGACATGGCAAAAGGTTGGCTATATCTGCATGAAACTTGTTCGGTGTGTGGGGTGCGCTTTGAACGCAAATCAGGTGAATCAGCAGGTGCGAGTGTCATCTGGGTGAGTGTATTGCCCATCTTAGCGATGATTCTATTTTTTATCATTGAGTTTTCTGCGCCCAATACGTCTCGCTGGATTAGTGGTGGTATTCCGCTTGCATTTGTGCTGATTGCAGGCGTTCTATTTTATCGGAATGTGCGCGGATTATGGGTCGCAATTACCTATCTCACAGGTGGTGTATACGCCGATGAGCCAACCTCCGATGCTTGATGCTGGTGCAGAATTACAAGCCGTCATCAATTTTGATGCTGACGACCTGCTTGCCAATAAACAAGGGCATTTATCGCATCACCAACGCGAGCAATTAGGCGCACGGCAAAAGCGCTCTTTACGCTTACTGATGACTGTCGCAGGTGTTGTGGCATTGATGGTTGTGGGAGCAGTCTTGCTGGGTAATTTGGGCATTATTGTCTTGGGTGTGATGGCATTGATCCTCGCTGTGATGGCAGTTGTTGAATATATGGTGGGCTATCAAACCTATACCCGTGATTTAAACGCTAATTATGCGGAAACGATTCAAGGCATGGTGCATTATATTTGGCGTGGAGATAGCATCATGGGCATTGAAACACGCCCATCAGGGATACGCATTGGGGATGTCCAATTTTTACTGATGGAAGACCAAGCACGGGCATTCATCGAAGGTGAGATTTATGTTTTGCATTACGCGCCTTCAACCCATACGCTACTTTCGGCTGAACATATTGACTTGCAATCGCCAGCATCTCTATCGGTTGATGAAGACATTGCCTACTGGGAAGTCAACATAGACAACGACCAAGCACAAGCCTCTTCATGAATAGCATCACTATAAAAATTTCACCCATCAACTCCTAAGCTCAATTATGTTATACATAGTGTATACTAATGGATAAAGCGACAACTTTATATGTGATTGGATGTACTTATGCACCGTTATCTGCGCGAACCTGTCAATAGTCTGACCCATCTATTAGGCGCTGTCTTAGCCCTTTTGGGTTTAATTTGGTTGCTGGTTATCACTTACCCTGATGTTGACCGTATCATCGTATCGCTTGTGTATGGGATCAGTGTCATCTTGACCTTTACGGCAAGTGGTGTGATGCACCTCTACAAAGGTAGCAATCGTATGATTGATTTGCTGATTCGGCTTGACCATGCTGCTATCTATCTGATGATTGCAGGGACATATACGCCAATTGCTTATGTATATTTGGATAGTGTCTGGTTTATGTGGATGATGGTCGCTATTTGGGGCATGGCGTTGGGCGGTGTCGTCTGGAAAATCTTCTTCTTCCAAGATAATTCGATCTGGTCATTGCTCTATTATTTGGCGATGGGTTGGTTCAGCTTGATTTTACTACCCCATTTATTCCCACTCGTAGATATTATCGGCTTTAGTTTGATTGTGGGTGGTGGTGTGAGTTATACCATCGGCGCGATCATTTTTGGCATTAAACGCCCGAACTTCAATCGCTGGTGGGGCTATCACGAAATTTGGCATCTATTCGTACTCGGTGGCTTTGCTTTCCACTTTTTCGGGGTGTTGTATTACATGGCATCCTAATGATGGATACGAAACTACGGTGAAGGGTTTGCTATCGCAAACCTTTACAAAATGTAACCTTCGATAAATTTTTATAGCGTGTAGGGATGGACTGTATGTCCTCCCGCTTGACGGGCACAGACAGAGCAATGCCCCTATACATCCTCCACTTGATTGATAGTTATGTTGATTTTTATATTGATCGAATCTCTCTAAAAGTCCTATTTTGAAATTAATTTCAAATAGCCATCAGGTTTATCTGATAGCAAAATCTACTCCACCCAACCTTCGTGCAAGAGCGTTTGCGTTTCTGCGATAGCAAC
>JBAUIA010000055.1:0-37220 GCA_049680565.1 Phototrophicaceae bacterium | reverse complement strand
ATGACCAGATCGGGCGTAGCACGTCGTAATGCCTGCATAGCAGTTCCTCAAGTTGTTCCCAGTTAATCGAAGCAAAAGCATACCGTCTTGGATGCTTTTTGCACAGATGCTATAGCAGATCAGCAGCAGAAAGGTGGGATTATGTGCCATCGGACAAACCCGATGGCTAGTAAGATTCCTTCTAAAATTGATGCTATTCAGTCCAGTTTTGTAGCATTCGAATGTATTCCGATGCAGTCTAAAAATTAATTATTGTTTAATATTCAAATCTTAATTAATTATTTGACAATTATTATATATACTGTATTCATATCGTTAAGTTATCGTTTGTAATGGGAAAAGCACATGCAAGTACGGGATAATCGTCAACAAAAAGTTCAACAAATTAGTCGGTGGTGGGCGCGGACTAAACAATATACTCAATTAAGTCACCGTTTGGCGCAAGGTTCAGCGAGGCAGTTGAGCCGTATTACAGATTTTGATCTGTGTATTCAGAACTTGCAAGCCCAAACCAAAGCAATTGAAACGATTCCTTATCCCGAATCAGCAAGCGGTATCCGCAAAGCACTACTCGCATTTATGCTAAATATTACGACAGCAACCCAACATGCTCGTTTTGAAAATGACGATGATCGTAATGTTATTTTTGATATTGCCTTGATCGATAAAAATATGGTTGACATTTACTTAAGCGAAGTCGGTTTATCGTTATAAAGCAGAAAGATCATGATGAGAACACGAACACAATCCAATAATCAAACCCTTATCAACGCATGGTGGGCAAGTGTGCAGCCACAAATCACACTTTTTTTGGATGTGATGCTAGCCGAACAAGCGATCTCGCAACAAGAAGTGACTGATGCGATAAGCTACATGGAAAATCGCTGCACATATATTCAAACATTACAAACTCCTGCGGTATTGCACGCAGTTCAAGCTGATTTATTATCGGCATTGATGAATATGCAACAAAGTTTGACTTATCAGGCACAAGGTAACGGATTCAGCGCAGAATCACGCTATCAAATGGCACAATCTAATCTCGATTCGATGCGTTTGGGTTTACTCGCCTTCAATATCATGCTGTAAATCATTGAGATCAATAAGGCGCATGCCTATTTATATTTAGAATACCGACTTTAAAAAGAGAGCATAACAAGCATGACAACGCTACGACTTGAGGCAAACGTGACACATACAGTGATGTTGCATTGGTGGCAATACACCCGCCGTGAACATCGCTTATGTTTACGCATTATGGCAGAAAAACCCGTTCATTTACTCAATCTAGCGTACCTTGATATTTTGATTAAGCATATTGATACCACACGGATGCTTGCTCTAAAAGCTGATTATCCCAAAAGTGTCAAAGAAGTGCGGAGTTATCTATTATCGAGTGAGCATGAATTTTTGTGCTGCTTAAAAGCCCTTAAACAAAATAATCTTCCAGAAGCGCAATTACGCTATCACCGAGCGCATGATGATCTCAGTTTATTGCGTTATATCTTGATGGAAAACGGCATTCAATCACATTTATAAATATCGCTTCATTACGGGTGCGCTGTAGCAAACTTTTTGTAAGATGCAGCATTTAGTAAACCAATGAAAGAAACTAGACATACAGAGCATATCGTGAAAATAAATTATGTGTAGGGATGTTGGTCTGTTTGCGCCCGCTAAACGGGAGGACATAAAATCCATCCCCTACTCTTTCTAAAGATTTTCAGGACATCATAATTAGGCAATCAACATCATCAAACAGTGAATTTCAAGGTTAGAGGCTATGACAAACAATCACGATTACCCACTTGGCAACCCAGTCGATACATGGTGGAATAATACACGGCAACATCTCGATACCAGTATCAGTTTATTGGCACAATTTCCACCTGCGCCCAATAGCAATGCAGCCGCCGATATGATTGGGCATGTTCAGCGCACGCAACAACACATCGCTAATTATCATGTGCCAAGTAAAGCACAAAAAATCTATGATGCCTTGATAGAGTGCCTTAAACAACTTGAAATTAGCTTACGTGAACAAGCTGTACATGGCTTGATGATGCGGAATAGCGCCCATAATATCGCTTATCACCAATTTTTGATGGTTAGCTATCATTTATTGCAACGTGGTATCTACGAACCTGAACCTACTGCTTATCGGCAACAACAAGCTAGCTAAAAACCTTTTGTGAGTCTCAAGTATCACAAAAGGAGGAGCAATGTTGCCCCTCCGATGTGTATGCTATGTACCTTAATTAACCACAACTAGCTTGTGCGAGGGTATACGTCACGGATGAGGTATTATCGCCTTCATTGGTTTCAGGGATTGTACCGTTACTATCAAGCGTGATGACAATCGTGTGAGTTTCTTCAAAGAAGGTATCCACAGTCAATGTAGCAACCACCACGAAGTTACCAGCAGGATTAATAACTGGGAATCCACCAACGGTACTTGCGGTTGTGATGCCCGTACGGTTATTGCGGTCAATTACTGTTAATGACCCTGATGCGTTACTTGCACCTGTGCCTGAATTGGTTATGTTGATGAATATATCAAATGCTTCACCACATTGTGGGGCAGCAGGTCGTAATTCGATGCCTGAAATGAGCAAATTCGCACTTGTAACAGGTGTGGCTGTTGCAGGCGGGGTTGGTGGTGGCGGTGGATTAATGAGGGTTAAAGTTGCAATATTGCCTGTAAATTCAACGATACTTGGCGCGATAAAACCACGTCGTCCATTAACCGTTTCGACGTAGAACCACCCACTACCAAAGCTACTAATACCAAGGACGGTTGCTTGCTCATTACGGAATAGTGATGCCACACGCGGATACCCTGTATCATCGCCTGTACGGATATTGGCATCAACCAAAGCACGCACAGTCGGTTGACCTGTGCCAATATTGGTTGGGGTTGCTGCCAATGTTGGGCGCACACCACCACCGCCGGGTAGATTGGTAGGTGTTGCTTGTAAAATCGGTGCAGGTGGTAGACCTGCGACAGAATCTTGTGGATCATTTTCAACACGTAATGGCGATACACGATAGATTTCTTGTGTGCCATCTACCAAATTGATGACAAGGCGAATTTCGTATAACCCATCACGAATCGTTGATGTATTCCATGTACCCAAGACACCATTTCTGACAGCACGACTGCCGGGCAATGTCGCAGGAAACCAGAGTGTCTCTGGATCAGGGGTAGCTTCGGTAGCGGTAGGATCAGGAAAGCGAATTTCACGATATTCAATAAAATAATTGCTCAAATTGATAACATCGGCAGTACCGAGAATATCAACTGAGTCGCTGAGTACCCATACAGGCGGCGGAAAGCTAATCGCAATATCGGCTTCGCTACTCGGAACATCCGTTGGGGCAATATCTTGTGCTGACGTTAAAAATGTAAGCATCAGTAGCAGTGTGATGCCTAAAATAAGACTAAGTTTTCGTTTCATAAGGTGTGTATCCTCCTAGATAATGAATCATGACTATAGCATAGGGGATTACTCATCAGTTTGCTGAACGATAGCCCTACGCTTCGTATGGCTCAGTATAGAGATGTTTTATGAGTTTCTCATGGGTTAGGTGAATAGTTTATATATGAGGTCAATCCAGAGGGATACAAAAAAGGAGAGACGATGCTCTCCTCAAGGTATTCATTGTAGGCTGCTTACGAGACAGCTTGTAGGCGATTCAAGGCTTCACGGCAGAGTTTACGCACGCTTGGTTCTTGATCTTTAACGGCGACTTCGAGTGCATTAATCGCACGCGGATTGCCGATTTTACCCAATGCCTTTGCAGATGCACGACGCACCGCTTTATTGCGATCAAACAAGGCTTTGGTTAGCCCAGCCACAGCAGGATTACCAATCTTGATGAGGGCATTGGTTGTTGCAACCCGTAAGTACATATCATCGGCACGTAAGGCAATGAGCAATGATGGTACAGCAGCTTCAGCTTCATCACCAAGTTGGGCAAGTGCTTGTGCTGCTAAGTAGCGTGTACCGGGATCACTTTCTTCAACCAATTGCGCTAAGATAGGCACGGCTGGTGCATATTGATTATCGCCAAGATATTTGATCGCTTCTGCGCGTTGTTCAGGTAAGCCTGATTTCAATACTTCAAAGGCTTCGTTGTGATTGTTGAATGTTTGCATAGGTGATAGCCACCCTTCAATGGATATACGATTGACTATGTATTAGACATCATTGGAACGATAAATTTTACCGTGATTCTATTAATATTGTACAAGATTTTTGCACAAACGGTGATAAATTAAAAGGATTCCCCAATTAGAAAATAGGTCAGAATACCTATTTTTCATTTAGCCAAAAGTACCATTCGTTAATTTTGATTATTCCGTATACTTTTGCCCAGTTATTAGTGATTAGGATTCCATAGCAGTGATTACCCTTATATATGCAAGTTCCGCAACACATGAAATGACACAAGAAGATTTAATTGACCTCTTAGCCACATCAAAAGATAATAATCAAGCCTTAGATGTTACAGGCATCTTGTTATATCGCAGTGGTAATTTTTTACAGGTGCTTGAAGGTAAAAAAGAGGTCGTCAAAGCCTTGTATGAAAAAATTAAAAAAGACCCACGCCATCATACAGTGATGACAATCTTGGAACGTCCACTCGCTGAAAGAGAATTCGATGATTGGGAAATGGGCTTTGTTAATCTTGATATAGTGAGTGACGATCAAATGCCTGAAGGTTTCAACGATTTTCTGTTACATCCCTTCGAGGAAGATGGCGTACTTGGTGAGAAATCACCCTATGTCAGTATATTCTTGCATAATTTCAAAGAACTCATGGTTTAAACTAAAAAAGCGATCTTAGACACAAGGTCGCTTTTTTTGAGAATCTGTCTTGAAGTTTAACAGATGAAGTGTATCAGCTACATGCTTTATTCTGCGCCTGATGCCTCTTCAATACGTTCGGCAGATTTTGCTGCGTTGGCTTGTTGTGCAGCAGCTTCACGCTGCGACCATGCCAGTACAGATGGTGAATCGGCTGCGGATGTGGGGTAATGATCTTCTCGTGAGCCAATAATCATGACGAAAATAACTGTAAAGAAACCCACTACAGCAATCTCCATCATCACAATCACTGAAAACTGTGGGTCTTCTAATAATAATATCCCAAGAATCGGCGTTGCAATCAAAGCAATCACCATGCCAATCACTGCATATCGTAATTTGTTATCCATAATCACCCTATCTGTTGTGTTATAAGCACGCTATTGAGCAAATTTGCTATCATAAATGTGCCATTATGTCACATAAGTATCATTTAATGAGCAAAGTTTAAGCGATTTTAGCAATATTTACCATAATATTTTAGCCCAAGTGCTGCATTTTGAATTCCTTGATTGCTACAGATTCATTTCATAGAGACCATTTTATATCAAATGATAGATTGATATATGGTCGCATGACGATAAATTCGGTAAAATGGGCAGATGCTTAGTAGGTTTTCATTGCTTGTGAATCAGGGTCGTTTTTGATACAATTGTGCAAAATAGTACAAATAAAATATGTTAATCGATACGAGTCTGTTTTTCTCAGTACAATAGGGCAATGCCCCCCTCAAGAAAACCATACTCTCACTTAATGTAAATGGGCTTAGGTAGGATTCTTTCCGATATGGCTACAGTTCCTCAACAACAAAATCAATCCTCTGGGCTTCATCTGATGCCCTTAATCGTTTTCGGTGCATTGAGCCTCGTTTTTGGCTTTTTGATGTGGTGGATACTCCCATCACTCAATGTACTCCCAGAAGCAGCATCGCTACAAGCGGAAAATACAGACGCACTGTTCCGAGTGCTGATGGGTATCGGTAGTGTGGTGTTTTTCCTTGTACAAGGATTAATCTATTATGCTGCGATTGCCTTCCGTGCAAAAGACGGTGATATTACAGATGGTCCTAATATTCATGGCAATGTGATGTTAGAAATTATCTGGACAGTTGTGCCATCGCTGATTGTGGTATTCCTCGCAATCTATAGCTATGTTGTCTGGTTTGATAACATCGCTGAGTCAGATAATCCCAATGAAATGTATACGATGACTTCGCTCACCAATGAAGATAATAGCTCTAATGGTGTTGCGATTAATGCCATTGGTCAACGTTATGCTTGGTCATTCCAATATATTACCAATGACTTCATGGATGTTATCAACGATGATGACAGTATCACCGAAGATGCAGGTGAACGCATTATCATCAATACGAGTGACCTATTCATTTATGCAGGTCAAGCGGTTGATATTAATATGAATACGCTTGATGTTATTCATTCATTTTGGGCACCTGAAATGCGCGTCAAGCAAGATTTGTTACCGGGTCGTACAACCAATGTACGCTTTACCCCCCGTTTGCCTGAAAATTCAGGTTGGGAATATATCTGGGTGAATGAACCAGCGACAGTCTATACCGAGCCTGATTATAATTCAGACATCTTGATTGATGTCCCACTTGAAGAGGGTAAATTACCACGACCTGTAGAATTCCCCTTGGCTGATTCTACCGAAAATTTTGCAAGCAATGACGATGTTAATTGGATTCGTGTTCTCAATGAACGCGGTGTTGAAGGTTACTTGCCAATTACCGCAGACGATACTTTTTCACCTGCGAATCGTTACCGTTTGATCTGTACAGAATTATGCGGTGGTGGTCATGGTGATATGTACACCGATATTGTGATGTTCAGAGATCAAGAATCCTTTATTGATGTTTGGTATGAACCTACCGTTAATTTATTGAGTATACCTGCGGGCGATCCTTTTGAAGTCGGTCTGAATGTGATCGGTGCATATGGTTGCTCAGGTTGCCATGTCTTAACTGATCTTGGTTGGGCGGGTAATCAAGGTCCTGCGCTTGATGGTATTGGCGCACGTAGTACCCAACGGGCTGGCGCATCAGGCGATGCAATCGGCAATCCTGTCGATCCCGGTGCAGAATATCTCGTCCAATCCATCCGTTTATCGCAAGATTATTTAGTTGCAGGCTATCCTGCGATTATGCCTTACTTCCACCCCGGCAATGGGCAAGGCGAAATGCCACAAGTTGATCTCAACGGGATTGTGGCGTACCTCTGTACACAAACAGGGACAGGTAATCCTGCTGATAGTGATTGTGGATTGACCAATTGGGAATTTGATGAGAACGGTGCATTTATCGGTGATGTTAATGCACTGGTTGAAGAACTCAATGCCATTAGCGATGTCTATCAAGATTAGTAATTAAAACCTCTCAGTTCTTTATTAAGCCTTTTAGGACTGAGAGGAGATGTTAACCAGTAGTGTAGTATTTATTGAAGAAAGGTCTTAGCATGGCTACCATTTCAGTACCTGCCAGACAACAAATTAAAGATGAGCATCCAGAACAACGTTTTCCGTCATTAGGTGAACTCGCATCGTGGACTGTCGATCATAAGATTATCGGTTTGCAATATGCAGTCACATCTTTTTTCTTTTTCATCATTGGTGGCGCACTTGCCCTAATGATCCGTTGGGAATTATTGACCCCTGATCTTGATTTTATGGGGAGCGGACAAGCCTATAATCAATTGTTCACCATTCACGGTACAGTGATGATCTTCTTATTCATCATCCCGATGATTGGCGCACTGGGTAATTATGTTGTGCCATTGCAATTGGGCGCAAAAGATATGGCGTTCCCTTGGCTTAATGCTTTCGCCTTCTGGTTGATTCCACCAGCAGGGGTCATGCTCTTGCTCGGTTATGCTATCGGACAAGCTGAAGCAGGTTGGACAAGTTATCCACCGTTATCAACTGTTTTAGAATATAGTGGCGATGGTCAGACGATGTGGGCGATGTCTTTGCATCTTTTGGGGATTAGCTCGATTGCAGGATCGATCAACTTTATCGTAACGATTCTCAATATGCGTCCAAAAGAAATGGGAATTTGGCAGATGCCTTTGCTCTGCTGGGCTGTTCTTGCAACCAGCATCATTGTTGTTATGGCAACCCCATTCTTGACCGCAGCACTCACATTACTCTTGTTTGACCGTGTGGCAGGAACAACTTTCTTCTTACCATCGGCAGGGGGTGATGTCTTGCTATGGCAGAATATCTTCTGGTTCTATAGCCATCCTGCTGTATATATCATGGTTCTACCATTGATGGGTGTTCTGAGTGAAGTGCTTTCTGTTCATAGCCGTAAACCTGTCTTTGGTTATCGTATGATTGCGATGTCGAGTATGGCGATTGCGTTAATTGGGTTCACTGTTTGGGCGCATCATATGTTCACCAGTTTACAACCGCAATTACGGATTCCGTTCATGATTACGACGATGATTATCGCCGTGCCAACAGGGATTAAGATATTTTCTTGGTTGGGGACAATCTGGGGTGGTAAAATTCGCTATACCTCAGCGATGCTGTTCTCACTTGGGTTCTTATCCATGTTCGTTATTGGTGGTATCTCAGGGGTAATGTTGGCGGCAATTCCTTGGGATGTGCATGTTCATGATACCTACTTCGTTGTAGCACATTTCCACTTTGTATTATTCGGTGGCTCTGTGTTTGGGATTTATAGTGCTTTGTATCACTGGTATCCCAAAATGACAGGTCGCATGATGAATGAATTTTGGGGACAGGTGCATTTTGCCTTAACCTATGTCGGATTCTTCTTCACATTCTTCCCGATGCACATGGCAGGGATGTTAGGGATGCCGCGTCGTGTCGCGGTTTATACCCACTCACCAGAATTACAAACACTCAATGTGATTGCAACGATTGCAGCGATTGTTCTTGGTTTCAGTACGATTATTTTTGTCTGGAATGCGATTGCAAGTTTCTATATGGGTAAATTGGCAGGTGCGAATCCTTGGCGTGCGTTGACGCTCGAATGGGCAACAACCAGCCCGCCGCCACCAACCAATTTCGATGAAGATCCCATTCCATTTGAAGACCCTTATGGTTATGGTACAGAAGCATCGGTAGCCTACCTAGATGCAATTGATCGTCACTTTGGTTTACCAGAAGAAGGCGTTCGTCCGCGTGGGTTCACAGGTGGTATTCGTTCAACTGCACCTGCCCCATCAGGCGACTAAGCCGTAAAAATTCAGTAAGACTTTTAAAAGGGATGTGCCTTAATTAGCATGTCCCTTTTTTGTTATATATCAAAACCAATCAACGCCTGATGCTAAATCAATCAGGCTAGAAAAACTATCGACTGCTAAAGGGTGGTTTATTTTGGCTTCTTGTCAATCTGTATACAATAAAGCGGACTTTAGCCATAAACGATACGAGGGAAATATTTATGACTCCAAATTTCGTGACAGCGATTATTCATAATGCGGAAAATGAAGTTCTGATGATCGAAGTTTCGCCTGATGATAGTCCAGAATCGTATTGGACATTGCCCGGTGGGCGCGTTGAAAAAGGTGAAACAGCAGAGCAAGCACTCATGCGAGAGGTGTTAGAGGAAACGGGTATGACCCTACTTGATGTTGGTCAGTTGGCATATCGCACAGAGATTAAATTTGATGATCGCCTGACAGTTGCAGAGGTATATGCAGTCCATCATTGGCAAGGAATTATATATCCAAATGATCCAGAAGATGAAATCATTCAAGCAGCTTGGATGCCGATTATACACGCCATCCAACATCTAGCAAAAATTGATTATGCACCCATGTCTGAGCCACCGATTGCCTATCTCAAAAACCCAACAGACATAGGAAAAAAGTGGCATTATCGCGTTAATGGTGATGGGGCGCAGTGGGTCAGCAATGAGTAAAATTCATGGCTAATTTTTGGGAAGCGGATTAGCTTCTTCTAGGTATTTGAGAATCGGATACAAGCCATCTTTCATGATAGTTTGTATTTCATCATGAATTGGACGATCTTTAGGCTTATCATCTAAGAGACGTACCGATAAGCGCCCCATGATATTACTCAGTAATTGGGCTTGGCGTGTATGGTTGGCATTATCACGCGGATTCGTATATTGAATCATGCCAACGGCTTGTGCCATCCAATCATAAATCATACTGACAATCGCAATATCAAATGTCCAAATCCCTTTGAACTGACGCTTATCATCAGGGTCATCAATATGGGTTACTTCTTCGGTGGCGAGTGCAGTGAAATAGTCGCGTCCATAAGAAATAAGAAACCATTCTTTTGCGAGTTGGTCATTTTCATTGAGTGGCACATAGGTGATATTCTCAATAGGTGGCAAGTCTTCATCAGGCACACCAAAAACATAAATATGATTGGATTGTTTTGCAAGCTGACGATAGCGTTTCATCTGTGGTTTGAAGCGGCTATAGCGTTGGAAAGCTGCAAAAATAACAGTTTCTGCCCCATCAATGAGCGTCGAATTCTCGATCTGATTACTGATAATATTCATTGTGCGTCGTCCACTAATGACCGACACATCGCGTAGGCTACGTTTGGTTAGTTTATACACTGACAAATTCGGAGCGATATTGATTGTATTCATAAGACTCATCCCCATATTTCTGTGTTTTAAATATAGGGTAATAAAATACAATTAACCAAAAATAAATAGATTATGATGATCTTATCTATAATTATGTTTTCACAAACTTATATAATTCCATCAAACTACTTAAAATATCATCTGAGCTTACATAATCCTTATATTGCTTTAATAGACATATGCCGTAATCATCTATTAAAGTTAAGGCGTATTACTTTAACATTCCAAAAAGGGAGATAGTTTTATGAAGCATGTTTTATCACTCGTCGGAGCAATTTTATTATTAACAATGGGCGTGATCGTATCCGCACAAGATGCAACAATTGCTGATATTGTTGTTGAGGCAACAGAAGCAGATCAAGCCGAGTTTACTATTTTATTGCAACTTATCGCAGAAGCTGACCTCGTTGATGCGCTATCTGATGAAGATGCAGAACTCACGGTATTTGCACCAACAGATGAGGCATTTGAAACTTTATTAGATGATGCTGATCTTGAACTCGATGATTTATTAGAAGATATGGATGCTCTGACCAACATCTTGCTTTATCACATTGCAGAGGGTCTTATTCTTGCCGAAGATTTAGAAGATGGCATGGAAATTGACATGCTCAATGGTGCAACTAGCGATATTACTATTGATGAGGATGGATTAGTTCGTATCAACGATAGCGCCATTGTAGTCACAAGCGATATTGAGGCTAGCAACGGCATTATTCATGTCATTGATACGGTACTCTCGCCACCAGCAGAAAGAAGTATGCTGCTCCCCCCTTCGCCAAGCACAGGCGAACTTTGTTCAATCAGTGCTGAAAGTGCTGATTCTGCTCGGGTGCGTGTAGGTCCTGGTGAAAATCGCACATCAGTCACCTTTTTACCAGCAGGGCAAAATTTTCCAGTTTTGGGTATTTTTGAAGATGAAGATGGCAATACATGGTTTCAACTCGATAAAGAAGAGGCGGCACCGGGACGGGCTATCAATGAAGCATGGGTCGCTGCAACGGATGTAGATAGCACAGGCGATTGTGACAATATTGCAGAAACTGATGCCCCTCCAATTATCCCTATTTCATCAAACCAAACAGCCAATACAGGCGGTGGTAGTGGTAATCCTGTTATTAACGCATCGAATAATGGTAGCACAATCTGGATTGCGTATGCGCCTTGGGCAGGACAACTACCAGCAAATTTACAAGCATCAAGCCGTGCATCTGCTGATTTAATCGTGGAAGCATCCGATGAATTGGTCAATGAAGAAAGTTGTGGCGAGTATTCAAATGCCGCAGGACAAACAATCACAGTACGTCGTTACCAAGTTGCGGTTAACGTTACCGTCATTGATGGCAATACGGGCGCAACCTTGCGTAGCGCACAATTTGTTGGTGGACAAGCACCCGGATGCCCGAGTTCGCTTGCTGTTAATACAACACTCAATGGAAATGCGCCATCGCTCAATCAAGCCATTGCTTTTATTCAAAACGGATAAGTAACTCACTTGTCTAAGGGCATACAAACACTGTATGCCCGCTTTCATGAAACTTAATCGCCCCCTTCTACATCTGCAAATTGATAATCTGCGAAGTCTTTACGGAGGACTTTTTTATCGAATTTACCGACACTCGTTTTTGGCACTTCATCAATAAATTCGATGCTATTTGGTAATTGCCATTTTGCAAAATGTTGACTCAACAAATCAATGATTTCACGCTCAAGGGTGGCACTATCAATCCCTGCACGCTTAACAACACAAGCTAGGGGACGTTCTTGCCAGCGTGGATGCGGAATCGCAATCACGGCAGCTTCGAGGACATCATGATGCGCCATAATTGTATTTTCGAGGTCTACGGTACTAATCCACTCGCCACCACTCTTGACCAAATCCTTGGTACGATCAACAATTTGCATGAAGCCTTCGCTATCAATTGTGCAAACATCACCTGTTCTGAACCAACCATCCATGAACGAATCGGCACTGCGTTCATCTTTGTAATATTCGCTGACGACGTGTGGACCGCGCACTTGTAGCTCACCAATGGTTTCACCATCCCAAGGCAATTCTTCGCCAACAGGACCTACAATCCGCATTTCAACAGTGGGGACTGTCCAGCCTTGTTTCTGACGATAATCCATTTGCTTGCTATCATCCCAATCATCCATATGGCTCTTGAGGACAGAGACTGTACCAATTGGCGCGAGTTCGGTCATGCCCCATGCGTGGATAATTTCAATATCATATTTACGTTGATAGGCTTCAATCATCGAGCGTGGTGCAGCCGAACCACCAACAGGCATCGCCCGAACCGAAGATACGTCCAATTCTGGATTTTTCTCCAATTCTTGGAGTAAGCCTAGCCATAATGTTGGAACACCTGCGGGGAATGTCACGGCATTATCAGAAATGGTCTTAGCAAGGTCAACAGGTGTCATATAAGCACCCGGATAGACGACATCTGCGCCAATCATCGTTGCAGCATAGACCAAACCCCATGCCATCGCATGAAACATCGGTACAACAGGCATCACGCGGTCTCGTTCTGATAAACGCATTGTATCGGTCAAGCAACATGCCATCGTATGTAAATAGAGGGCGCGATGCGAATAGAGCGCTCCTTTGGGATTGCCCGTTGTGCCAGATGTATAGCACATCGCAGCAGCGCTATTTTCGTCAATTTCTGCCCACTCATAGCTATCGGCTACATCTGCAGTGAGTTCATCATAACTAATCACATTAGGGAGTGTGGTTTCGGGCATATCCCCCATCACCACAAAATGCTCAACCGTTGTCAGTTGGTCGGCGATTGGTTCAAGCAATTTGATAAGGGTATGATCGACAAAGATCAGTTTATCTTCGGCATGGTTCACAATATAAGTTAATTGATCGGCAGGTAAACGTAAATTGAGGGTATGGACGACTGCGCCCATGCAAGGAACAGCAAAATAAAGTTCATGATGCCGATAGCTATTCCATGCAAATGTACCGATACGATCTCCTGATTGCACACCGAGTTTGGTCAGTGCATTGGCAAGTCGGCAGCAACCTTTGTAAAAATCAGCATAGGTATAGCGATGATACCCATCCCCGATGCGTGTAATAATTTCTTTATTCGGAAACAAGGTGTTGGCACGCTTCATCAGTGGTGTGAGGGTCAGTTGATAATCCATCATTAAACCATTTAAAGCTGACATAAAATGATCCTTCCAGTAAAAATAAATACTATTGATATGTTATGTCTATTGTAGCGTAGCTTTATGGTTGTAACGAATAGAATGTGATGAATGTAGGAATTGCATCAAAGCATTTTTGCCACGATGACACGAAACGCACGAAGATAATAACTGGCTAAGAATGGATAAACTGATTACTTTTTTAGCTGAATTGCTACCTTAAGCAGTTCAGCTAAATTAAGCGCGTTATATGGAGATGTGTTGAATTGTATTGAGCAGGTTTTGGGGACGAACAGGTTTATGAAGTACGGCAGCAAAACCATGCGCCAGACATTCATTTTTCAAGTCGATACTATCATCAGTTGTGAGCGCAATAACTGGGATATTAGCAAGCAGGGGAATTGCTTTAATTTGATCTGCGACTTCGATGCCGTGCATATCAGGCAGATAAATGTCCAACAGAATGACATCGGGGATTGCGCCGACAGCAAGGATAATACCACTGCCACCATCAGGCGCTTCTATCAAATCCCATTCTTGTCCCGATAGGTAACGGCGAATGAGCGCAATATTGGCTCTATCATCTTCAATATATAAGACGCGTGTCATAGCTACAACTTTCATAGTCAAATAGTTTATACTATCTAGTATAACTGTAAGTTACAAACAATCTAGCACCAAATTCTCAATTGTTTGCTGATCGTACCCACAATAGCACAAAGCCCCTAAGATAGAGTATCATCACTGCAATAGGCTTATCATTAGGATTATAAAATGAACAAACGTGTCATATGGACTCTTATTTTATTATTGATTGCAGCGTCGGGCTTGGTTGTGGGATATTTGACGTGGTCAGCACAGAATGCCTCGCTCGATTTAACAACAACGGTCATTAGTGAGGCTGATTTTATCAACCAAAGTGCTGATATTGTGCCATTTGGTGCGCCCCCTGCAAATTTGATGTTTTCGTCTGATGCAAGTGGCGATTGGGATGTCATGCTGCTTGATAGCGCGGGAACACTTAATAATCTCACAGGGGATGATAGTGGTGGGCAGGATATTTTTTCAAGTTTTTCGATCAGTGGTGATACGATTAATTTTGTAGCCAATCGGACTGACCCGATGGCATTAGGTCCTGCTCAAGTTAAACCTGACGGAACAGAACTTCGCACATTGACGGTGATTAGTGCTGTGATGACACTGGTGAGTGAATCCCAATTTGACTGGGATCCTGCGTGGTCACCTGATGGCGAAACCTTAGCGTGGGTATCGCTGCGGGATGCCAACCTCGAAATTTACACTTTACCACTCAGTGGCGACATCGACATCAGCAATGCAGATCGTCGGACACGCGATGTTACCCGTGATTGGTATGTGGCATGGTCGCCTAATGGGGCACAACTTGCATATAACAACAATGCAGGTGGCACAGAAAATGTCTATTTATTTGATGTCGCTACCGATGAAATCACCCAATTGACGGATGATACGGTTGATTTGATGCACCCCTTCTGGTCATTGGATGGCGAGACACTCTATTACATCCGTGAAAGTGATGCGATGTATACGGATGGGGTCTTTGATATTGTGCAGATGAATCCTGATGGTAGTAATCCGCAAGCGCTGGATGGCATTGTTCGGGCTGATCCTGTTTGGTCACAAGGAAGTAGTCATATTGCATTTATGTCGAATGTTGAAGGCAATTGGCATATTTATGTCTCGCGTGCCGATGGTACAAATTTACGACGTGTGACTGAGGGCGATGCCAATCATATGTTCCCTGTGTGGATGCCGTGAGTTAGCGTGTCAGCATTCCAGTGAAAAATAGCTGGAATGCTATATCAACCTTCATTGACGATCATCCCATTCCGATCTTAGTTGATTAACATGATCTTGGGCATCTGTATTATCAGCAAGCACCTCACCGATACCTGCAAATTCGAGAATACGACTACGGGGTTTCTATTGCTCTATAGTGATTGATTCAACCAACACATGAATCAACTGTTTACGGTCATTAATGGATAACTCTGGGATTTTCTCAATAATATCTCTGAGTTGCGTGGCATTACTCCATCATGTCTACTATTGTCAGTTTATCATATATTGATGTTTTACAAGCAACATCCTATGAAATTTACTTGCTGAACATCCACCCCGAAAATTGCGCGCGTTTTGTAAAAATAGCTTGGCAGATAATCGCTAAGATGATACAGTATAGTTCTTCATCTTAATACGTTTAGGATTCTCTTGATGGCTGGCATACGCCCAACTAAAGACTAACTCATCCAGAAGTTTGGGTTTCCCGTGTGATGCTTCGCCTGCTTATTATTCAATAGGCATAGTTTAAATTTGCTTACTTACGCCGAAATCAATTTTCGGCGTTTTTGATTCAAGAGGATGTCTTATGTCACAGCGTAATATTAGGCTGATTTCGATTATTCGTTTTGCTCAGAGCTTTCACCTTTATATTCATGCTTATGCCCTCATTTTACTGGATCGTGGCTTATCCCTATTTCAGATTACGGCGATTGAGTCGCTGGTGATTGCGACGATTTTCGTGATGGAAATTCCGACTGGGATTATCGCAGATCGTATCGGGCGTAAGGGAGCAATTGTTGCAGCAATCGGTTTCAACATCAGCGCAGAATTTTTATTTTTGTTCGCTAAAACATATCCGATGTATATCATGGTTGCTATCTTAACAGGTACAGGGTTTGCCTTTGCATCAGGGGCAATTGAAGCGATGGTTTATGATAGTCTACCCCTTGAAGACCGTGATAATCAGATGAAGAAGACGATGGGACAAATTAACAGTCTGGCACGGCTTGCTTTTTTCATATCACCGATTGTTGGGGCATTCATTATCCGAGATGGTGCGCCTGAAAATTATACCCTCGCCATTGCCTTAACTGTTATGGCATTGTTGGTGGCTTTACTGGTCAGTTTATTCTTGCAAGAACCAGCCTCAGAATGGGATGCTGATAAACCTCATTCGATGACCATTTTGCGTGATGGTATCGCTGAATTGCGTGGAAATCCGACATTACGCCGTTTAACCTTACTCACTATTTTCACAACACCGCTAACAGGTATGTTGATCGTTACACTCGCTGCGCCTTACTTAACGCTCAATGGTGTTTCGCCCTTTGTGATTGGTATGACCTTATCTATTGGCAGTTTATTCGCTGTATTCACACAACGCTATGCTTATAAATTGGAAACATGGTTGGGTCAAGAACGAGCTATTTTATTCTTGCTGCTCTTACCTGCCTTGATGTATGGGGTGTTGGCACTGGTATCGGGTAGCATATTGCCTGTGGTGGTCATTATCATCATGTATGCGACCAATGAAATGAAATCGCCCTTATTTTCTGCTTATCAGAATGGCTTAATCGGGAGCAAAAACCGTGCGACGGTGCTTTCAATTATCAATATGTTGCTCAATTTATTTGTGGCGATTGTCTCACCACTTTATGCTGCGATTGGGATGTTTTCGCTACCGTTAGCATTCCTAATAATTGGCTGTGTGATTGTGCTAGCGGTGATTGTTTTAGGTGTGCCGAAATTAGAGGGATAAGTTATCAGGGGATGGCACAATGCCCATCCCCTACAAAATACTAGCTACTCGCTATCTGTTATCAAGGACGCATCCCAAATGGTAACATTATCAAATTGGGCAGCGATGGGTTCGCCTGATGGTGTGGCAACTGTAAAGCCCATACTACCTTGTGTGAGCCAATCTTGACGCGATTCTGCGACAAAGCGGTCATTTACATAGAACGCAAAATAATCATCAATACAAACAGCGCGTAAGGTATTCGTGTTTAAACCTTTTTTGACCGCAGGATGATCTATCCAAGGGGTGAAGATCCGTACACTTGAGCCATCACCGATACGGATACCGACTTGTCCAGATCCACTGAGTAAAAAGTAATATCCAACATTATTATTGGCTGATTGTGAACGGCACATAATGCCATACACCGAATTATCTGAGCCAGCAGCTAATGTTACAGTCGCTTCCATGACAACATTGCTATGATTAACGCCATTCGTGACAGGGATATAACCGCCACCATCTGAAATTGCGTTAAACACACCGTCGGTAATCCCAAATTGTGTTTCTAAGACACCGAATGTCTCCCACGATGTAGGATCATCAAAGGTGTTGGTATAAATGACCTCGCCTAATTCATAAGTAACGCTCGGTGTTTCATCACTTGTACACCCAACCAGCATTCCTGCTAACATTAAAACCAATAACAATTGTTTCATATGACCCTCATTAATCATCGATTTCTATTATGCTCTTATGATAGTCGTTCGTATCGTGAGAACTAGCCCCTACTTCATTAAGTTAGGGTATTCGCGCAATGAGGTCGGCATTATCATTACACTTTATTTAGCGGAAAAATCTAAATAATTCCTTAGAATGGTGCGATTTTGCTTTACAGGGTGTGCAATTCGCTGTACGATTATGTTGTAAATTCACAACTTTCACAAAATAATGAACGTTGTGTGTGTGCGAAGGGCAAGATAATGTTTTACTGTAATGCCATCCAAAATCAGAGCGTGTATTGTTAGCTTGGCAATAGTTATCTTGCAGACATAATTTAAATACTCCCCCTATTTGATTATGTCACCCAGACGCATGTCTCCCTCCTTGATGGTTATGCCGAAGTTAACGCTTCGGCATAACTGTTTAATGGCTATTTAACCCTCGATCTTAGACCTAAAACACCGTATCCATAAAGATTAGCGCAACATCTTTTGATTGTTCATTAATTCCTTAATGCTTTGCTTATTGTTTTGAAGATATACTTTTGTGTATACTGACAAGAAATATAACTTTTATTTGGAGATTTTACACAATGGCTCGTCAATATCCTTCAGAATTACATATTGGGCAACGTGTTTTGGTTAATTTTACTTCTGGCATGCACCCAATTGAGGCATTAGTGACAAAAATTGATGATGCACAAGGTTTAGTGCATGTGAATCCTGTGGGTCATAAGGTACGTTGGGCTGCCAAACCGCGTGCAATTTGCAATTTAGCAGGTCAATTTTTGCGCTTTGAAAATAAACAATTTAGCTTTGGTGATACGCGCGTTTTGTAATAAATGATACAAACTTAAATTTCTTACACTACTTTTTCATCATTCTGAGGATTCTTATATAGAATCCTCATTTGTTTTCTCATGACTTAGGCTCTTTTTTTCGCTATGATAGGATGACATACTAGCATCTATCGTAAAGATTGAGAGTTTATGGATAATACATCACACGTTTCCCCGTTAAAACGATGGCTCGAAAGCCTCTTTGTTTGGTATATGTTATTCATGATCGTATATTTAATTTTACGATTTGTGATTCCAATCGAATGGCGTTTCATTGCGTTTATCAATAATTTAGCACCCTATCTATTTGTACCCGTTATCCTTGGCTTATTGATTACCTTATTGTTGCGATCCCAGCGTTTGATTGGTTTATATGCACTCATGACACTTGTCGGTGTATTGTGGATCGTCCCACCTTTATTGCCAGCATCAGGTACTGCAACCGATACAGGCACATCAATAGAGATTATTAGTTTCAATTTTTATCCTGATAACACCCAAGCAGAAGAAGCCGTTGCTTGGATTGGTGCATATGCGCCTGATATTATCGCTTTGCAGGAATTACCCGATGATGCCAGCATCTTTGCACCATTAGATGCAGCGTATCCTTATCAGGTTGTTGATCTTGAGCGTGCGGAGAGTGCCATTTATTCGCGCTACCCTATCGTAGATAACGACATCATTGAATTACCCTATTCGCCTGCACAACGCCTCATCCTTGATATTCTAGGACAACAGATTGTGGTCTATAACGTGCATGTCTTTATGCCATTGAATGACCGCGAAGCCGATTGGACGATCTTGCGTTATGACGAAGCACGTCGCAATGCAGATATCGAGCAACTATTGGCACAGATTGCATCTGAGACTTTACCTGTGATCTTAATTGGTGATTTAAATATGACGGAATGGTCGCCAATGTATCATCAATTTACGAATACGCTCACGGATGCGTATCGCAATAGTTCATGGGGAATTGGTGCAACATGGCCTGCTGGTGCATCGGAAGATTTTGCAGGGGGGTATCCGCGTTTATTCCGTATTGATTATGTTTGGTACACAGAGCCGATTGAAGCGGTATATGCTGCCGTTGGTGCAAATATCGGTAGCGATCATTTGCCTTTACGTGTGGAGTTAGCGCTACCATGAAACGTCGACCACCGTCACCATTCCTAATGATGCCTCGTATGGTTAACCGTGCAATCATTGCATATGTGATACTACGTGTCTTATTTGGGAGTCGTTGGTGGTGGTTGGGATTTTTGAATACTTTTGCCTTCTGGTTATTTTTGCCCTTAATTGCTGTTGCACTATTGGCGGCATGGTTGGGTGGCAAGCGGTCAGCAAGTGTATCATTGCTGTTATTTGTGTTGGGGATGCTGCAATTTGCCCCACTGCCGATTGGATTATTCACTGCATCGGATGCACCACATGATATTCGTGTACTGACGTATAACGTCCTCGGTCATAATGGGCGCATCATTGAAACAGTCGATTGGATGATTGCACAAGATGCAGATATTCTAATTTTACAAGAATTGATTGATGATAATCTGGACTCGCAATTACCACGCTTACTAGCATTGTATCCACATCATACTTATGTCGATGGCAATGTGCGGATATTATCGCGCTTGCCGATGCTTGATGGTGAAACGATCTGGTTACAAGACCCAAGCCCGACACGCGATGGGCGGCTTGCTGTACGCGCTGTGGTTGATCTCGATGGGCAAGCGCTCACTATTTATGGCGTGCATTTGAATGTTCCAAGAGGGACAAAGCATCATGGCAATATTGTCACAGGGATTGATACGCTTGATTTTATCTTGCGTTATGACGAAAGTAATCGAAATGCTCAAATCTATAATCTTGTAGAACGCATTCGTAATGAGCAACATCCAGTCATCTTAGCTGGTGATTTCAATACCAGCCATACCTCCCCCATTTTAGGCAATTTATCCGCCATCGGCATGGTCGATGCGTTCCGCGCCGTTGGCACAGGTTGGGGCATGACATGGTCACATCAACCACCTGCACTACCCCTCATTCGGATTGACTATGTATGGGCATCCTCAGATTTTATAGCACGCCGTTTTCATCTGGGTGGATTCATGGGCGCAGATGGCAGCGATCATTTGCCTTTGGTTGTGGATTATTCATTAAACTCCCAATAGATTAAAATCATCTTTAATTTGTAGCGAAAGGTGAGATTTTGCCTCTCTACATTTAACCGCTTCGCTTTCACCTTTTCAAAAATGAACCCTATCTATGCTAATCAGTGTCATTAGGTGTAATAAAAGTAAGTGCAATTATCAGCATAATTTCTAAACTCATGCTACACTAAATAAAAATTACGCTTGCGGCATCATCAATCAAACAAAAGGAGTATGTATGCGGCGTTTCATTGTTATTTTAGGCTTACTCGTTTCGATGCTATCTATGACTGTGTTGACAACCACAGCACAAGAATCTGATAGTCCGATTATCCATGTTGTTCAAGCTGGTGAGAATTTATATCGTATTTCATTACGGTATAATGTGCCATTGACTACACTGGCACAAGCCAACGGCATCAGCAACACTAATTTAATTTTTGTTGGACAACAATTGACGATTCCGGGAACAACAGGCGGAACACCTCCTGTCGTCACGAATCCGCCACCAACCACTCCAACGACACCAAACCCACCACCAACGGGTGATGCAACCACCTATACTGTACAAGCGGGTGATTCATTATCAAGAATTGCAAGCCGTTTCGGAACAACCTTTACAGCGATTGCAGCAGCGAATGGTATTGCAAATCCGAACTTAATTTTTGTCGGGCAAGTTCTCAGCATTAATGGTGGTACTGTCCCGACGAATCCGCCAACAACAGGTAATCCAAACCCACCTCCGAACACTGCACCGATTACAGGGTTTGCAGTCGGCGGACATGTCACACAAGGGAATTATCCTTTCAGTGATGCCATGCGCCAAACAGGGATGACATGGGCAAAACGTCAAATCCGTTGGGACGGTAGCGCATCAGCAGCGAACTTCCAAGGTGAAATTGACGCAGCAAAATCACGCGGATTCCGTGTGTTATTGAGTGTTGTCGGTGATCGCAATCAACTCGCAGCCAATCCAACCCAATACTATCAAAATTTTGCACAATTTCTCGGCGGACTCGCTGCGGGTGGTGCAGATGCGATTGAAGTTTGGAATGAACCTAATATTGATCGTGAATGGGCTTCTGGTCAAATTAGTGGTGCGAACTATACCCAAATGCTCAGTGCCGCTTACCAAATTATCAAAGCTAATAATCCAAGTACCTTAGTTATCAGTGGCGCACCTGCTCCAAGTGGTGGACTACCTAATAATGCAACCGTTGGCTTTAATGATGATGCCTTCTTGAGCAGCATGCGTGCAGCAGGCGCAGCCAACTTCATGGATTGTGTGGGTATTCACTATAATGCAGGTACAGTACCCCCTTCTGCAACATCAGGCGCACCTGTTGGTAGTTCAGGTCACTATTCATGGTATTACCCAAGTATGGTGAATCTGTACCGCAACCAATTTCCGGGTTTACCCTTATGCTTCACTGAAATTGGCTATGTAACGGCAGAAGGCTTCCCACAAGGCTTACCGCCGAACTTCTCTTGGGCGAGTGGCAACAGTGTTCAAGAACAAGCCGATTGGCTCGCGCAAGCAGCCGTCTTAGCCCGTAATAGTGGTGTGGTGCGTTTGTTCATTATCTGGAATGTTGATAGTACAACCTACACAGATGACCCACAAGCAGGCTACGCAATTGTACGTCCTGATGGCAATTGTCCAGCTTGTAATACAGTTGGCACAGCCCTCAACGGCTAACGCTATTTTCAAGTTAAAATTAAAGCGGATGGTATCATGATGATGCCATCCGCTTTTTGATTAATTTATTCGGGTAATGAGAGATTATCATCTAAATAATGACTTACTATTCTGCTTACTAAAAAGCATTAAGGCGCTAATCGTCTACCTATTAATTAGTAAATGAATTTAGGTATAAACACATTCGCTTTTGACGATCCGCACTTGATAATTTTTTGTAGATTTTTTGGTGAAAATCATGTTACATATAATGTGATCTTAATAAGAAACCAAATTTATCGCGCAAATAATCAGAATTGATCTTTACGGATTTTGTTGTCTAAGGTTGTTGCAATCGTTCTGGAAACAACAGGGCTTGATATTAAAACGCCCATAAAGGTTGTATCTTGTTGAGTGCTAGTGGCTTGTTCCCATGATATGAGGGCGCGTGCCTTGTTTGCTGATGTAATGACAACAAAGCGTTCCGACGGATCAATCGCTTGATATTTAACGACATTGATATGACTCGTCAGACCCTTAATTGGGGGCATCTGTTCAGAACGCCAAATGACCATATTTGACGCAGGGTTTACTAATTGAAAATAATATTCCCAATCGCTATCGTACCAAGGACAGATATGCACAGATATATCATCTTCGCCACTATTTATAAATTTTTCTAAAATTAAGCGATTCCATTTACGTACTGTTACGAGATTATGTGTAAATATTTGACTTACGTCTTTCATGTTAATCTGTTCTCGAATCGAGAAATTACCATTTAAACGTATACTATTTTCAAGCATCATCTTCAAATTCCTACGTATCGCAACAACTGATTTATTAATAAAAAGGTGGATAGTATTCGTATCCACCACCTTTTTGTATTATTTGTTTCAATTTCAATTAGCTAGGCTTTTCACATTGCAATCGTAATATCTCTCCACAAAAATCAGATAATGACGATGCTTTAATTTCCGATAAGTGATCCCAAATACGTGTTGGTAGAGCAAACTCAATTTGCAGACTATTATCCATTGCGAGTAGTCTACGTTCCAAACTACTGGATAAGAGTGCTTTCTGGATGAGTGTGTTCACTTGGCGCATATCATTATGGGAAAATGCAGGTAGTGCTGTAATACGGCTGCGTGTTTTATCTTGCATGACCATAATTTATATCCAATTCACTCTCTAGCCACTTGAACCAGTTGCACCTTCAGCAAGTACTGGACCAATAATGGTCAACATTGTGAGCAGTGTTAAAAGCATCCAAAGGAAAGCAGCATTATTTTTAAAACGAGCAATAGTAATTTCTAAAATACGGTTCATCATGATATTTTCTCCATCAATTTAAGATTGAAATTTGTCATTGGTTTACATTCTTAATGATGACAGAGGGGATTAAACAACAGTCTGAACAAAATTCACACAAAAGATGAGAGGAAGATTAAAGAAGGTATTTTATAGCGCAAATAATAGCGTTTAGTCGTCTGAATCTTGTATCAAAGAATTATAAAAATCTTGCATCTGACGCGATGGCTTCATTTGAATATCATTTTGAAGTTGTCTAACCAGTTTTTCATAGGTACTTTTCATCATATCGCGCCGTCCCAAGCGTCCCCAGCACAATATAATTTGCCGATATAACTTTTCAGTGGATGTTTCGATTTCAGTTGCTTGTTCATATAAGCGAATAGCGCCCATGTAATCAACACGCAGTTCATAGATTTCAGCAAGACGCACGAGGGCATCAACATATAATCCTTGATAAAATTGTCGTTTATAAACGACCCAATCACGATCAAAATGGGGTAAGAAATCGCCACGATACAAGCGAATAGCTCGGTTGAGTAAGTCTTCCGAACGGGCATCATTTAAGGGTAATTGATGCGACCTATGGACATAATTTTCAAATTGCACACAATCCACTGTTATGTTAAAGGCTTCATTTATCTTATAATATTGGTCTTCGTAAGCAATCGCGTGTTTACCCAGTGCATTACGAATCCGATTACGTGTTGTATGGAAACTAGCCATTGCTTGCTCAACATCTCGATCAGACCAGAATTCGTCTTTTAGGTCATTGCGTGTTTTGCGATCATTCAGATACAGATACAAAAATAATTCGCGCGCAAAAGCCACCGTCCACTTTGTCACCTTATCCCCATCCAATATAAAGTGATCTTGTCCTAATGTATAAATTGATAAATCAGAATGCGTTGTATCAAAGATGGATGATGTCGTATTATCGGGTTGTTGTTTTTGCAAGTTATCACAATAAGATTGCAGGGTTTGCAAACCCTTTACAGTGAACAGATAACGCTTGAGTTCAGGGAAATTGACGATAAACCCTGCCACACTCCCCCAAAATGTTGTGTTCAATGATTTGAGTAATCGAATACCGCGATCCATCATATCAGAACGTCCACTTTGCCAACTCACTAATAAGTAAATCCCTAAAGCATCCGCTAGCTTGAGTCTTGCACCTTGCTGATCTAATTCAACAATCGCTATATTGAGGTCTTCATAAGCATCATGATGGATCATAGCATTTACAGCACTCTTGAGGAGTTTCAACATTGTTGATTGAGTAGAGGATTTATCGGTTTGGACGATGTGATTCAGTATATGATCGGCATCATGCCAATAGCCTTGCATACAGCGCATCATTGCAAAACTTAACATGACACCAATATATAGATATTCCTCATCACCAGCGAGTTTACGCGCCGTGTTGTAATATCGTTCAGCATCGGCAGCCATACCAATCGTGCGGTACACATCGGCTAAACTCCAATAGAGATATGCGGTTGCCCTTGCTTCGGTAGTCGATACAATATCAAGTCCATTTTCGAGGGTTGCAATCGCATCATCATAGGCTGCTGCGCGATACCAATAATGCCCAAGATTATTGAGTGCAAGCGCAAGGTCATCGGTATTACCAATATCACGTTTTAACGCTACGGCATCTTGTAGCACATTGCCAGCTTGTTCAAAGTTGCCCGTCCTTAAATAGGCTTCACTGAGGTCTTGCAACACATTTGATCGAACAAATTTCGCATCAGATACTGCCAAACTATTAGCAGCTTGTTCAAGATACTGAATCGCTAAATCAAATTGTCCTAATTCTAAATAAGTCAGTCCTTGCAGCCGTGTACATCTTACGAGCATATCTGGATATGGAATCACGAGTGTCTCTAGGCGTTTTAATGTTGTTTGGTAATCCCCTGAGCGATAGGTATTGAACGCTAGCTCAATTGATGCTCTCATGGCTTGCGCTTGATTATCTTGTTTCATAAATTGTGTATGAGCTATATTGAGGAGCGTTTCAGATTGTGAAAAATCACGGCGTTCCATATAAATGATGCCACAATGCAAGAGTAATTCTGGCGGTGAGTGCTGTTTGAGTAGATGATAGAAGTGTAATAATGTTTCTTTTTGTCCTTCTATCAGGTAACTATGCGCGACATACTTAGCTAATGCAGCCGCATCATCAAGCCGTTTAGCGTCGATATAATGCGTAATTGCAACTTTAATTTGATCTTGGCTATGATGCCATTCAGCAACTCTACGGTGGCTTTGTAAATATAAGTCTTCATCATAGCGTTTAAGGTGGGATTGCAAAAACGCGCGGAACAGGTCGTGATATTCAAGCCCATGTTCACTAGAGCGAACAAAAAGCTGTTGTGAATACAGTCGGTCAAGATGATGGTCTACATTTTGCAAGCCTAAAATATCACGACAGCTTATTTTATTAATGGTCTCAAGTGTTGATGACAGCATCAGAAAGGATTGGAAATCAGGAGGTTCAGCTTGAAATGTTGTAACGAGCAAATCCTGAAATAATTGCTGAGGTTCAAGCGGGTTGTCATCATCAATGATCTGCCCTTCTGGGATCATGAGGGCGAGTTTGATACCAGCAATCCAGCCATTAAATTGCGATACCAATTCTTGCGCTTTGAGATGCGGTAAATCAGAAACAGACTCTGCCAAGACATCGACATTAAGCGCTAATTTATCAATACCAAATGCAAGTATTTCATTACGATGTACAAATGGTGCCCAGTTAAGGGGTGGTATTTGCCGACCACACAGAATCAGTGTCATATTTTGTGGCAGATAGTCAAGCAATTGTTGTAGCCATTGCTCAACTTTTTGGAAATCTACAATGTGGTGTAGATCATCGATGATATAGGTGATTCTTTCGTGCGTATTTTCGAGATATTGCGCTAGATGTATGATGCTATTCTCGGATATAACACGATCAGGCATCACTATATCTGATTTTAAGGTGCTGAAGGCATCAATAGCATTTTGATGCAAAACCTTTATATCGCGTTGCCAAATACTAATACGATGCGTTACAAATTCAGCGTCGATTGCCTCAGCGATTTGTGAAGCAAGTACAGATTTTCCATAGCCAGTCGGTGCGCTAATCAGAATGATGCGTACATTGGGACGAGCCTTAACAATATCCAACAAGTCACGACGTGCAATAATTGGTAATTGTGAATGCAACATATAAAAACCCTTTATGTCAAAGATCACTCATGGCTATTGGAATAGGTTTCCAGAAAGAGTAAGATTAAATAATTAAACTCAGTTTTGGATAATCCAGATATTGAAATGATATAATTTAACCGCATTTTTTGAAGCGAAGTTCTTAGCTTTTAGTTTTTAGCGGTTGCTAAAGACTAAGAACTAATGGCTAAAAACTCAACTGTTATAGATTACAAGATTCAAAAATGTCTTCTTTTCCTAAAGCAAAATTCACGTTAATTACGTTATAGTCCTTATCATAGAGATAATTAGGCTCAATGTCCACTATAGCCCCCATCCATGACGAGGTTATGACCTGTAATTGAGGCTGCATCATCTGAGCAAAGGTACAAGACAGCTTTTGCAATTTCTAAGGGCGAGCTTGCACGTTGTAGCGGATAAGAATTTGCAATTTTAATTTTGAGATCATCGGGGAGTGCTGCAAAAATATCGGAACTAACAGCATCAGGGCTGATGCTATTAACACGAATATTATAGGAGGCACATTCGATGGCTGCGGTACGTGTTAAAGAGATGACCCCGCCTTTACTGGCAGCAAATGCCCCTGTTAAAGCAAGCCCCATCAAACCCCCTACAGAAGCAAGGTTGACAATTACGCCACCATTCTTATTTTTCATCATGGCTTGAATTTGATATTTCATACAGAGCCAGACACCGCGCAAATTGGTATCCATAATTTGATCCCACTGTTCGAGGGTGGTTTCGATGATAGGATACGCGCCACTGACGGTTGCAGCGTTGAAAGCGTAGTCTAATTTGCCATAGGCTGCAACCGTTTTGAGAATCATGCTTTCAATTTCACCGGGGCGTGATACATCAGCGCGGACAAATTTTGCTTCGCCCCCACTAAATCGGATTTTATCGGCGATTTCAGCGCCTTTATCTGCATGTTGTTGCGTATCTGCAATGACGACATATGCACCTTCATTCGCAAATAATCCGACGGCAGCTTCTCCGATACCTGTTGCACCGCCTGTAATCACAACAACCTTGCGTTCCATCCGACCTCGTATCATCCCATACCCCTATTCAATGTCAATTAGTATGCGCTGTATTATAACGCAACTGATGACAAATATGACGCTAGAGATCATTTGGGATGATACATGATAAAATTCAATGATCTATAGGCTTAGGCGCTTTTCCATATCGGACGTTCTGATTCTTCGTAGTTACTAAGCAATGTGCCAATAAAAAGTGCCAAATTAGAAAATTTTTCGGCAATCTCTTTATCCAGTTTAGTAGATGCAAAGCCTAGCAACATATACATCGAGCCACCGATAAATGGGCTACCAATGCCAACGACGGATTTAATGCCGTAAGGTTTTACAAATTCATCTTGTGCAACGATATAAGGGCTATCTGGCGCATGTTCAACGTGAAAAAAGTTAGCCATTAATCCAGCACTTTTCATGAAATCTTCAGTCGTATGCTCTTGATTTAAGCCAATTTGTTCAAATGCAGCTTTTAGCATGGGTGTTGTAAATGCAGCCGATGGTAATAAACGATGCCCTGCGGATGTTAAGCGACTATTCCATGCGTCTTCACGCCCTGCGGTAGCCACTAGCGCGAGCCACTCTGGTGATTCTGGAACATCTTCTAAACCTTCTGGCGGTAAATTATCTGATTGCACCATACGAAAAATACGGACTAATTCAAAGATTTTCTGATCGGACTCATTGACAAAATCTTTGTATATCTGATTAACGATAAAATCCGTAACTTCTTCAAAACTTTTCCACTTATCAATATTATCCGCGAACAAAGTGCGCGCATATTGCGTAACCTCTTGTTCCGTTGCTTGTATGAATTGCATCGTTATCCCCTAGTTGTCTTATTAAAGCAGAATTTTTGTTTGTTCTCACATCTCTATCATACGAATAAATTATAACTGTGTAAAGAAATCAGAATAATTAGTAATGTTTGAAAAGATTAACCAAGCAATACAACCCTTATCTTATTGTAAGCCATATGTAAGAACCCCTCACTATGCTAAGTGTATTGAGAATATAGAGGAATGGTTACTTCCTATGAAAAGAACAAACTTAGCCTATCTTATTTTACCGATTGGGATTGTGATTGCAGCATTTGCTTTTTTACCATCTTTATGGAGTACACAAGCACAAGGCAGTGATTGTGCGCCACAACGTTTTGTAAATTCGTGGAGTAATACCGATTTTTGCAATGCGTCGATTGATTTTAGCGAGGTATTGGTTGGGCAAGTCCGTGATGGTATCCCTGCGGTAGATAATCCTGCCATGGAAACTGTCGCAGAAGCAGAAACATGGCTTGTCGCACAATCGCCTGTTATTGCTATAGAAATTGATGGCGAAGCGCGTGCTTATCCACAAGCTATTTTGATGTGGCACGAAATTGCCAATGACGAGATTGCAGGGATTCCTGTTGCGGTTACATTCTGTCCACTCTGTAATAGTAGTTTGGTATTTGATCGTCGTGTGGGCGGTGATTTGCTAACCTTTGGTGTATCGGGGATGCTGCGAAACAGCGATATGATTATGTTTGACCGTGAAACCGAAACATGGTGGCAACAATTTACAGGGCAAGGCATTGCTGGCGATTACAACGAAACATTCCTTGATCTGATTCCGTCACAAGTCATTGGTTTTGCACAATTTGCGGAACAATATCCTGATGGTTTAGTAATGAGCCGTGAAACAGGTGCAAGTCGTGGGTATGGTGTGAATCCTTATAATGGCTTAGATGACAACGCAAATGGTGTGATTGGCTTGTTCAACGGGCAGTATGATCCGCGTTTGCCTGATCGTTCGCGTGTATTAGCCGTCAATATTGATGATACATTCATAGCGTATCCATTTGGTGTCTTGCGTGATGAAATTGTTATCAACGATACGATTAGTACAAGCGATGTTGTTGCATTCTGGCAACCGGGGGTAGCGAGTGCGCTTGATACACGCATCATTGATGAAGGACGCGATATTGGGACAGCAGCACTTTATAGCCGTATGCTGGAAGATGGCACAGTTCTCACTTTTGCATGGGATTCTGCTAGCAATACACTCCGTGATAATGAAACAGGTAGTACGTGGAATTTATTCGGTGAGGCAATAGCGGGTGAACTCGAAGGTGAGCAATTACGTCTCTTAATTGCCGCCCCTCATTACTGGTTCGCTTGGGCAGCTTTCCATCCAGAAACAGTCGTTTATGGAAGTGAGATTCGCTAAATACTAGGAAAAAGATCGTGTGATTTTTGGATGACATCCCGTTGGATGTCTCTACACCACCCTTATTTTGTAGGGAAGCGCAATGGCGCGTCCGCGAAAGTCTGCGCTCGTCAAGCGGGAGGACATAAAGTCCACCCGCTACGCTCTATAAAAACGTATCAAAAGTTACAAAAGAATTGCCAGATTTTACAGAAACTAACTGTCGATAGGTTTAAAGACAATTAATAGCACCTGAGTTCATTCAGATGCTAGAATGATACTGTGATTGATTGATAGCAATGAAGCAAAGGTGCGGTGTGAAACAGGTGCGGAAATATAGCGATAACATTTTTCTAGCAAGCGTCATCCTTGGTGTGGTTGTCGGGGCTGGTGTTTTGTATTCACGTTGGCAAATTGTTGAGGCATATTGGCAAACAAATTTCAACACTTACAGTGTCAATCCTGATGATATTGTTTATGGTGGTGTAGCACGCGATACCCGTATTATCCCAATTGATGCCCCACTATTTGCTTCTGCTCGTATTTCCAGTGCAGAATTTAACCCATTTGAACCTGTCATTGTGGTCGATTATAACAATATCGAGCGTGCATATCCGCTAACCATTTTAGCGATGCACGAAATTGTCAACGATAGCCTCGGTGATATACCGATTGCGGTCACATTTTGCCCTTTATGCAATAGCGCTGTGGTGTATCGGCGCGAAGTGGATGGGCAAATCTTGCGGATGGGTGTTAGTGGTAACTTTTATGGCAACAATTTCTTGATGTATGACCATCTCACGCAAAGCTGGTGGTATCAATTTACAGGGGAGGCGCTTGTAGGTGATTTAACAGGCAAGACCCTCACAATCATCCCCTCACAAGTGGTCGGATTTCGCATTTACGCTGACCGTTATCCAGATGGTGAGGTATTGATTGGTGATGCCAATAATCCCAATATCAATTATGATCTCACACCTTACAATGTGTATCAAAATACCCGTTCGCCTGCTTTAACTCAGAGTGATTATGACCCCCGTCTTGGCACAATGGAACGGGTTTTATCAACGACGATCAATGATGTGCCAATCGCCTATCCTTTTAGTGTGCTACAAAATGTCGGTGTGATTAATCATGAGATGGATGGTGAGGCGGTTGTTGTATTCTGGCAATCGGGTGCAATCAGCGCACTGGAAAATCCGAGCGCAAGTAGCAACGATATTGGACAAGCGGCTGCCTTTGGGCGTGAGCTTAACGGGCAAATCTTGACCTTTCGCTATGACGACGGGCGTATCTTCGATAATGAAACCCATAGCGAGTGGAATATCTTCGGGGAAGCGATTGCTGGCGAACTCCTAGGAGAAGCCCTCTATGATTATCAATGCTTCACCCATTTTTGGTTTGCATGGTCATCCGCCCATCCTGATACACTGGTCTATTCTCAATGAGTGACACAATAACTAATGTTAGTTTTGGATAACACAGAGTTTGAAATTATGTCATCTCGTAGCGTTATTTGCATATAAAGTTCTTAGCTTTTAGTCTTTATTGAACCGCTAAAAACTAAGACCTAAAAACTCACTATTTTAGATTATATGGCTCAAAGATACGCTTATTCTCTTAAACAAAGTTCACGTTAACTATATAATTGCCTGTTTAAGCATTCAGGCTTATTGCGATGTAAATTCATCATTCGCCACTTTTCCAATTACACATATACCGCCTATCGTTAGAAATTCACAAGGAAATTTGAGGATCATACACTCAAACGTGTACTCATTTTCAAACAAGATAGGATAAAACAATGGTAAAGCGTAATCGTTCAGCAATTAAAGAACGTCGGCAAGCCCGTGAGCAACAACAGAAACAAGCGCGACTCGTTCAAATTGGCGCATTACTTGTGGGTGTTTTCGTTATTGGTATGATTGGCTTTTTTGCTTTACGCGCTGGTAACAGTGGACCGAGTGTCCCAGTGGAGCGTTTAGAACGTGACCCTGTTCTTGGTAATCCTGATGCGCCGATTACGATTGTTGAATACGCAGCTTTCGGATGTGAGGCTTGCCGTAGTTGGCATGAAGCAGGCGTAGTCGATCAAATCCTCGCACAATATCCGAATCAAGTTAAGTTCATTTTCCGCGATATGCCGATTATTATACCTGCATGGTCGCAAGCAATGGGCGAAATTGCTCAATGTGCATTCGATCAAGGTAATGATGGTTTCTGGACAGCGCACGATATTATCTTTGAAGATACGGTACAAGGTCGTACCAATCAATCCGATACGCTTGATATTATTGAGGAAGCTAATACAACGCTTGATATGCCAACCTTACGCGAGTGCGTCAGCAATAATACGCATTTTAATACCGTGCGCTATGATATGGAGCGTCCAGAAGCACTCGGGATTCGTGGTACACCAACATGGTTTGTTAATGGGCAACAAGTCTATAGTGCCAGCCCTAGCACCATCATCCAGATGATCGAGACTGAATTGGATTCCTAAGCAAATATCGCATCATAGGCATTAAACGAAAACACCCGTGCTTGGCAAACGGGCGTTTTCGTAAGTTGTTCGCTAGCAGATTTCAAGTGATGGTGTACCTGTACTGCCAACAGATACCCTATTTCATAAGAAGATTGATATATTCTATTCTCATAATACATCAATTTATGTGCCAAAAAGATTAATATTTTTAATCAGCATAAAGCAATAAATTGATGATCTTGTGAAGGTTAGGTATAAAAAGCATCAAAGCTGCAATAATCTGTACAGATATGCGAACTCGTCGATGATGTGCTAGTTAATTTTGATAGTCTGCCTTAAAATGATAACGATCAGCACAATAGGCACATTAGGAATAAAAGCTATTATGGCGGATGACAATAACAACTTTTCATCAGACGATCATTCATCAAACGTATCACCATCAACCTTATTTTTAGAGATGATGCGACAAGCTGCGCTGCGTAATGCGGATAATGCTGCGGATGATCTACCACAAGAACCTGATTTTTCTGCATTAGAATTTCATATTGCGCCAGATGATCCTGCTATTGATGCGCCTGTTACTAACACCTTGATTGATCCTATTGATACACGGTATATCCCTGAATCTGATTTATTCCCACATGCGGATTCTGCACCAAATGATGTGCGGTATGATGCGATACCTTCCAATGAGCCAGAAATTGAAGCAGACCCTACGCCAAATAATGATCCTGTGAGTCTTGAGGCTAGCGAAGCCATATCGGTTGATGAGATCGCCACTGGACATGATCCCGTTCCAATTGCACATGGGCGTGTGCCTGTTTATACAGCGCCTGATGAGCATGAGCGTGCTTCCAAACTCGAAGAACAACGGGTACGGCGCTTACATCGTCGGCAGCAACGTCAGCAAAAACGGCGTGTAGGGATGCTCGGTGGATTTTTACAAACGTCTTTCGCTGTTTTAGTAGCAGCCGTCCTTGCATCAACTGTGTTCACATGGTTCACTGACCCTGATTTTTTCACAGATCGGGTGGTGACAGGCTTACAGGTTGCGGATTCGACGAGTGTTGCAGCAGTTGCCCCACTTCTCCCCACTACCAACAATGTTACGCCAAATTGGGCGCAACGCATCGGTATCGTCTCGGGACACAGAGGACCTGAGAATGATCCGGGGGCGGTTTGTGATGATGGTCTGACAGAAAATGAAATTAATTTTGGGGTTGCCCAACTGGTTGTGCGTAATCTGCGCGAACGCGGTTACAGTGTCGATTTGCTGGATGAATTTGACCCACGCCTACAAAGTTATCAGGCAGCATCCTTAGTCTCTATTCACTCTAACGATTGCAGTGATTATGGCGAATTTGTATCAGGCTATTTGGTTGCGCGTGCAGCAGCGCGTCCTGCGGGTGGTTTAGATGATATTCTAGCGGAATGTATTGCGCGTGAATACGAAGCAGTAGGGATTGAACGCCGTTACTCACTGACAATCGATATGACCGATTACCATACCTTCCGTGAAATCAGTTCGCTGACACCTGCTGCCATTATCGAACTCGGCTTCATGAGAGGTGACCGTGATTTATTGGTCAATCAGCAAGGTTTGATTGCCAATAGCATCACAGAAGGGATTGTCTGTTACTTGCGTGGGGAAAATCCCATTACGACAGGGACAGAAATGCCAACCTTCACACCTGAACCGAGTGTTACACCATTTGGAGGATAAGCAATGATGGATGTCATTATTCGCCCAATTATACAAGATGATGCCGATGCTTTATTTGCCTTACGTCTGACATCGCTAAAGATCAATCCCGAAGCATTTGGGGCGGATTATGCGGACACCCTTCATAATCAGACCGCAGCAAGCTATGCCGAGCGTATTCCAACAGCCGACAGTGACAACCTGATGATTGGCGCAGAATTAGATGGTGCGTTGGTTGGTATGATGGGCTTTGTCCGCGAAACACGTCCAAAAACAAAGCATATGGGTGTCATTTGGGGTGTATTTGTTGATCCTAAAGCGCGCGGACGTGGCATCAGTAAACAAATGATGACTGCGATTATGACTCATGCCCAGCAATGTGATGGCTTGAGACAAGTTGTCTTATCGGTTGTCACAGATAATCAGGCTGCTGTTAAACTGTATCAAAGATTTGGATTTACAATTTGGGGAACACAACCTGATGCCCTCCAAGTACATGACCAATCCTATGCCATGCACTGGATGAGCTATCAGGTGGCAAGTATTTAACGTGAATTTCGTTTAGAGCCTGTTTGAATACACTATTTAAGGTACTTCAAGACGCACCGTTGTGTGTCCCTACGACCTATAATAATAGTCAATTGTAGGGACATCCAACGGGATGTCTAATAGATTATGGCATCATGATCGAATTTCAAAACAGGTTCTTAAGAGAATACGCATATTTTTGAGCTATATAATCTAAAATAGTGAGTTTTTAGTTTTTAGCGGTTCATTAAGGACTAAAAGCTAAGGACTTTCTGTTCAAATAAGGCTACCAGATTACATAATTTCAAACGCTGTGTTATCCAAAAATGACGTTATTTAAGATGTACGCTCTATGAATGTACGGATATGATTAGCGATTTCTGCACCTGCTTCTTCTTGTAGGAAATGCCCTGCCCCTTCGATAATCGCTTCTGGATTATCTTGTGCGGTTGGGATTAATTTGCGGAAGTAAGGACCTGCTGCACTGGTAATAGGGTCTTTATCACTGAATAAGACTAAGGCAGGCTTATCCCATGTTTTGAGGCGTTCACGCGCTGCGCGATGTTGGGCTGCACCTGCCATATCAGGCATTGAAGGGACGATTAACGGCATCGCTGCCACCCCTGCGCGATAACTCCGTTCAGGGAATGGTGCGTCATAGGCAGCAATCACATCCTTTGATAAGGTTGTTTCGGCACTGCGTCCGATTAATGACCCTGCTTCTAAACGCATCCCCACTTTACGGGCGAAGGCTTGCCAGCGTAAAAATCCTTCACCGAGATCAATATCACCTGTTGCCAAACCTGTATTCATAATCACAATTCGTTTGATACGATCTTCATGCGCGATTGCTAATGGAATCCCCAAGATACCACCCCAATCTTGCACAATCAGCGTGATGTCTTTTAGATCAAGTTGGGTTAACCAGTCGGATAAAGCCTTATAGTGAAAATCAAAAGTATGATCGCTGATTTCAGTTGGTTTATCGCTACGTCCGAAACCCAATAAATCAGGGGCGATGCAACGATAACTATCTTTGAGATCATTAATCATATGGCGATAGAGGAAACTCCATGAAGGTTCGCCATGTAACATCACTAAGGTTTCATCGCCTATGCCCGTATCAATATAGTGCATGCGAGCGCCATTGATTTGTGCATAGTGGGGTTCAAAATCATAATCGGGTAAATTGGCAAATCGCTCATCAGGTGTGCGTAAAAATTCCATTTTAAACAACTCTCTTTTATGTGTCATTGACCTGATAATGACACAGCCATTCTTAATCTGCAAACAAAAATAATACATCAATCAAAAATAAACCAAACACGCTGAATCTTCTCGGCTTCGATTTCGTAGATTGCAACAGCATCCACAGCTTGGTTAGGATTCATACCCGTAATGCGTTCATGGTCAATAACGCGATTGCCATGCACCATTCGATTGAGAATTTCTGCGTGGAGTGAGGTATTTTCAAAGCGTTTGCGATAGCGTTCTCGCAATGCTTGCTCCCCTTCACAGATGAGTGTACTTGTCGGTAAATCAAATAATTGGGCTGTTGGGCTATGCAAGCCAATAAAGGCTTCTAGGTCACGCGCATTATAGGCTTCCACTTGCGCTTGGATGATAGCTTCGGGAGTCATTTCGGTATCCTTATTTGAGATAGGCGTAGTTATTCTCGGGAGCGCACGAGTCACGCTCCCTATAATGTATTTATAGCGATCTAATGATTACATTTTATCAAGAACAGCTTGAATTTGAGTGATGTGCAAGTTGCAATGATTACTATAAATATCGAGTAGATCATCTAAAGTAACAGCTTTCTCTAATTCTGGATGATAGCCTGCTTTGCTCCAGTCGCTGATATTATCGAGCATTCGTGTCCAACGCGCATGTAAACCTTGTAAGATCAGTAGTGAGTCGTCAATATTTGCGTCTTTGGCATCGAGCAATTCAGCAAATAAGTCTTGGTTATAAGGGCGAATTGTCACGTTATCTTCTGTCAAAATCAGTTTGAAGCGCACATAACTATTCACATGGCTATCAACAAGATGATGCACATTTTGCGCGACTGTCCATTCAGGTGGATTGTATTGCGTTGTCAATTGTTCGGATGATAAACCTGCAATTTGTGCGCGTAAGCGGGGTACAAAATCTCG
>JBAUIA010000054.1:0-4256 GCA_049680565.1 Phototrophicaceae bacterium | reverse complement strand
CCCGTACTCTGACGAGTCCATTTTCTAAATCCATATCTGTCCATTTTAATGCGACAATTTCACTCCGGCGCAACCCAGCATAAAATGCCACTGCCAGTAACGCCCTGTTACGCACCTGCACCAATTTGTCTCCTACCCAGATATCGAAGGCGGCATAAACTTGTCGTGGCGAGAGTGCTTGCTGTGTACGCTCACTTTCTGTCGTTATACTGGATGTAATCTTGAAACGTTTGAGAGCAGCGTGCATGGCATCCCATTTCGGGTTTTCATAATCGAGAATGGCAATTGTCTCGACCAAGCGTCGCAGTGCCGAGAGTCGTCTTTGCTGTGTCGCCTTCGTTCCAGGATGAGTATCAAGGAATGTGCCAACATGGTTGAAGGTTAAATCATGGAGTGGATGTAACTTATCTTCCTGGCAGAATTCCACCCAGTTGTTATAGGTCTGGCGATAGACCCGTTGCGAAGAAGCGGCTAAGCCGCGCATCACTAGGTCGATGCTATCGCTCAGGGTATCTTTGTTGCTCAATAATTGATCATTGTTTGGTGTGATTTTGTTGCTCATGAAAAAACCTCTAGTGGTTATGAAAACTTTTATTTACATAACCACTTTAACATGAAAAATCGAGCCTAAATAGACCAATTTTCTACCCTATGAATTGCGTACAATGCAATTGTATCGAACATAGTCAATATGTGTGGCAAGTTCTAAATTACTAACTGGAGTGTAAATCGTATCACCACCTATATGACTATAGTTTTTGCTAAGAGATTATCATCAATTGTCATATTTGTTTGGACATCGTAATTTGAATACAGTTATAATTGCAATCATCAAATTGAGCGCATGAGTTAGGAGCATTGTATGGCACGTCGCGAATTATTGAGTCCCTCCCAGCGCAAAATGATTTTAGCCTTGCCACATGCTCATGAAACGCGTCTTATCGCCCGTTTCTATACCTTCTCAGATCAAGATATTACCCTCATTCGCCAACAACGTGGCGATACCAATCGCTTGGGCTATGCGATTGTATTGGCTTATCTACGCTATCCTGGTACACGCTGGACACCCGATGTGAATATACCTGATTATCTTTTAAATTATATCGCCGAACAACTTAATATTATACCGAGTCAATTAAAGGGCTACAGTCAAACCCGAGAGAAAACGCGACGCGAACATACTCGGCGAATACAGGAACAATTTGACTATCAGACTTTTTCAACAGATCGTCATCCACTACAAGAGTGGTTATTACCCTTTGCCCTCAGTACAGGAAATGGCTACATTCTGGTCGAAGAGGCGATACGTGAATTACGCTATCGTCGCATCATCTTACCGGCCTTATCGACTATTGAGGCAATCTGCTGGCAAGTTTATCAAACTGCTCAAGAGCATATTTTCACTCGTCTTACCAATGACCTCAGTGAAACACAACAGTCTAGCTTACGGTCTATTTTGAATAAACAGGATGAAGAGAGTCCACTGACAACACTAGGGTGGTTGCGCCAGCCTCCGAGTATCGCCACTCCCAATAATTTCTTAGCCATTATCAATCGACCTCAGGTGATTGAGGCGATTGGATTATCGCCTCAGCTACGACATGCTATTCACCCCAACCGCCTGATCGAGTTGTATGAAGATGGCAAGCGCTTTAGTGCGTGGCGTTTGGGACGATTTGTCGATGATCGTCGAACCTTTTCGACGCTGGTAGCTTACCTGATTGAACAACATATGCACCTCACCGACCAAGCCTTGCTGATGCACACAAAACTCATTCAGCAAACACTAAAACGGAGTAGCAATAAACAAGGTCGCCAATTTCAACGCGATGGCAAAGCGATTAACCGTAAGTTGCTACAATATGTCTCTGTGGGTAAGGCTTTGATTGATGCTCATGATAAAAATATTGATCCTTATCAAGCCCTTCAAGCGGTGTTGTCATGGGATGAATTCGTCAAAAGTATCGCTGAGGCTGAAGCCCTTGCACGCCCACCCGCTTTTGATGAACTGGATGAGCTTATTCAACATTATCAATCCATTAGACCTTACAGTCGTGTCTTATGGCAAAGTTTTAAGTTTGATGGCGATGAAACGACAGAGCCTCTGCGACAAGCGATTGACCTGTTACGGGATCTGGATCAAGGCAATACAAGCGATATTCCTGAGACTGCGCCTTTAGATTTTGTTAATCCCGCATGGCGACGCATTGTCATTAATGATGATGGTGAGATTATTCGCGCCGCTTATGAACTATGCACCTTGAAACAACTCAGTGACCGCTTACGTGCTGGTGATATTCAAGTTGCAACCAGCAAACGTTACCGTTCAATTGAAGATTACCTAATCCCAGAAGGTCAATGGCAACAACTGAAAGCAACACAACATATCCCAGTTGCTGTAGAAACCGATTTTGATCGATATATCACCGAGCGCAAAGACCTCCTCCATGAACGTCTCACGTTGATTGACCAACTCTTATCTGAAGATGCGATTCCAGATACCAGTTTCAAAGATGGCAAGTTGCGCTTTACAAAATCAAAGGACCAACAACCTGCAGATCAAGATCACATCACACGTCTCATCTATAGTCGGATACCCTTTATCAAAATCACTGACCTCTTGTTTGAAGTGGATCAACTCACCAATTTCTCGCTTCAATTCACCCACATCCAGACCGGGGAACAATTATTGGGCGATGACCGTATTGCTTTATTGACCATTATTCTTGCAGATGCGTTAAACCTGGGATTAGTTAAGATGGCCGAAGCCTGCCCTGACACGACTGAATCACGCATATTTCGCGTGGCAGATTGGTATGTCCATGATGAGAACTATCCGCCCGCTCTGGCTGAAATTATTAATAGACACCAACTGTTAGCCTTTACTCAGCACTGGGGCAGTGGCAATAGCTCCTCATCGGATGGGCAATTTTTCCCAACCGGTGGCACTCGAAGTTCTTTAACAGCTATCAATCCCCATTACAGTAAAGAATCTGGCATCAAACTCTACACCCATCTTTCAGATCGCTTTGATCCTTTTTTCGTCAACACCATCAGTGCTACAGCTGGCGAAGCCCCGCATGTCATTGATGGCTTGTTGTATCATCAGGTAGACTTGGATGTACATGAACATTACACCGATACCGGTGGGTATAGTGAACATGTATTTGCGATGTGTCATTTTCTTGGATTTCGCTTTGCGCCTCGTATTCGCCAGTTCAAGAAGAAACGTCTTTATACTTTCGAGAAATCGACGACTTATCCCACGCTACAACCCTTGCTTGGTGGACGACTTCATGAAAAACTCATGGCTGAATATTGGGATTTCAGCTTACGTTTTGCGAGTTCTGTTAAGAATGGAACAGCGACAGCATCACTACTCTTGAATAAATTAGCACGATATCCCCGTATGAATCAATTTGCCAAGGCTTTTCGTGAATTTGGACGATTGGAAAGTACGCTATACTCACTGGATTGGATTCAGCACGCACTTCAACGCCGTATCGTCAATCGGGGTCTATTGAAAGGCGAAAGCCATAACTCTTTGAAACGAGCTGTTTTTATTCACCGCTTGGGTAAATTTCGGGATCGTTCTGAGGAAGATATGCGCTATCGAGCCAGTGGCTTAAATCTGGTGACAGCTGCGATTGTACTCTGGAATACAGTTCACATCAGCCATGCTGTTGAGACCTTGAGACGTGCGGGTTATGACATTACTGATGAACATCTCAAACATCTGTCCCCATTGGGTTGGAGTCATATTGGCTTAAGTGGTGATTATCGCTGGAATCGGGGACGATCTTCCAGCTTACAAGAGCTTCTAAATCAATAGCTTGTTTATGAAAAACTTCCTTAACGGGTGTTTTTCCTCAAATGTGCAGGTGAGGCTAACGCTATGCTGATTGGATTGCCAATAACATCATAGATGGTGTTTTCAATAGCTTACGTGGTATCAAGTCATTGATTCTAGTGGGTGGGGGCGCAACATTGACAGCGCAATATCTCAAAGCATACTATTCAGAGAAGCTGCTCCAAGTCGAACAACATCCGCATGTGGCAGATGTCTTGCCAACCGAGTTGAATGCCGTTGGCGGGGTCCGACTCGCAATGGCACGCCAAATGGCATAATTCAGCAAAAAGATACGCAAATGAGACGCTCAATGACCCAATTGGGCGTTTTTTCTTGAATCAAGTTGCTTGAATCAGAAGGGTAGGTTAGAATGTCACTATTCTGCGAAGAATATATGCAGTAAATA
>JBAUIA010000053.1:0-3529 GCA_049680565.1 Phototrophicaceae bacterium | reverse complement strand
AACTGTGGTAAAATAGGAAAAACAAAGGGGTGCTCATGAAAACTATCACCGTCAAAGCACGGGCTGACAAAGACGGTATTGTCCGTCTGGAAATACCCACACAGCAAGCTGATCAAGAACTTGAGATTGTGCTCGTCATGCAAACACTCACTAATGAGCTTGTTGATGAGATGGGTTACCCTATCGGTTACTTCGATGAAACCTATGGTAGCTTAGCAGATGACCCCATTGAGCGTAACCAGCCACCACATCCTGATGTGAGAGATACGCTGGAATGAAGTACTCGCTGGATACCAATACATGCATCCGCTTTATCAATGGGCGCTCACAAGCTATTCGACAGAAGTTACCAACAATTCCAGCTAAAGATATTGTGGTGTGCAGTGTTGTTCGTGGTGAGCTAGCCTATGGCGCATCTAAAAGTCAAACACCTGAGCGAAGCGCTGAAAAACAAGCTCGCTTTCTTCGACCCTATGCCACCCTCCCCTACGATGACTTAGCTGCGCAGGCATATGGGGAGATTCGTGCCGTACTCGAGAAAGCAGGCACACCGATCGGTCCTTATGATTTACAGATTGCTGCCATTGCACTCGTTCATAATTTAATTCTTGTTACTCACAATACGCGTGAATTTGCACGAGTACCTGACTTGATGATTGAAGATTGGGAGAGTTAACTAAAACAGCCCACTTCCGAATAAGCAGGCTGTACCAAGTGCTGAATTAAGATAGGGGGTCTAGTGAGCCCCAGCTGCAACAGGTTGCAGACCAAAGCGTTCAGCGACTTGAGGTTCAACTAGACCGAGCAGTGCGTAACCGCGACCAGCTACAACGAGTCCGAGAATGGTGAAGGCGACACCGAGAGCGATTGCGACATACAATGCATTTCCCACTTCTATTCGACCTGTGGCGACTATCACAATAGCCTTCAACTACCGGCATATGCCAACACTCTTTGTCCACTACCACGCTAAGGAGACTCCAAATGACTCATGAAATCAGCTCACAAAATACGCCAAATAACGCCCTAATTGCTTTTGAGGAACTACCACTCAATCAGCATCCAGCTATGGTCTATCTTGCAGGACTGACCAGTGAGAACAGTCGGCGCAATATGCAACGCCATTTGAACACAATCGCACTGTGGCTCGGTGCGCCTGATGATGTGCAAATCCAAGCAACGGCTGGCAGACCCAAGAAAACAGACAGAACGTTCTTGCATGTGCGCTGGCAAGATTTACGGTTTCAGCATACCGCGATGATTAAAACCGTGCTGATACAAGAGTTTTCCGCTGCTACGGTCAATGTGATGCTGTCTGCCCTGCGCGGTGTCTTACGCACGGCATGGAAGTTGGGCTATCTATCTGCTGAGGAGTACCAGCGAGCGATTGACGTTGAGAATGTACGTAATGAAACCCTACCAGCTGGTCGTGACGTGCGCCCACTAGAGATGAAGTCATTGCTGGATACCTGTAACCTGAATAACGAGCCAACACGCAAAGATATTCGTGATGCGGCACTGATGGCGGTTCTCTATGCCACAGGGATACGTCGTGAGGAATGTGCTGGACTACTGATGTGTGAGTATGAGCAGGAAGCTGGCAAGATTACAGTCACGCGTGGTAAAGGGAAGAAACAACGCACAGTTTATATTGCCAATAAAGCCAAGCATTTACTCGACCTGTGGTTAAATGTACGTGGTGAGCATGAGCGCGAGATATGGCACGCGATTGATCGTCACGGCAACATGGATATCTCTAAAGGCATTACCTCACAAGCCATCTATAACATGCTACGCTCACGCGCAACACAGGCAGGAATCTCTGACTTCAGCCCGCATGACTTGCGACGCACATTTGTAGGCAATGCCCTTGATGCGGGGATTGATACCGTGACAGTCTCAAAGATTGTGGGACACGCCTCCCCTGCTACTACTGCTCGTTATGACCGACGTGGTGAACGGGCTAAGGAAAAAGCAGCTCATAAGATTGATCTGCCAATTGGATGAAATAAATGCAATTATTTCATTTAAGAAGGATTTTGAGCATGTCTGATCAGGAACTTTTACCACCGCAAAAAACTGAAATCGACAATTTGAAACCACGCATCAGCAGTGCAGATTTGCAAGCACTTGCTGATGAAACAGCCTTCCAAAAATTCAATGCTACCAAGAGCGAAAACACTCTGAAAGCCTATCGGCGTGATTTACATCGTTTTGCCCGTCTTATCTATGGCGAGGATATCCCGAAGAATTATGGCTATCGTCTCTCGGTTAAAAAAGATCTGTGGCACAACCTCACCCATGGCGAAGTTAATGCGTATCAGTTATGGATGATGAAAGAAGGCTATGCGCTGACGAGTATCAATCGAGCCGTGTATGCAGTTCGTACCTACGCGCGTCAAGCGATGTTAGCAGGGACAATGTCGGCTGAAGTGTATCAGCGGATTGCGGCTATCCAGTCGATTTCTGGTAAAGCTGCTGCCAACCTTGATGACAAGCGTTCAGTCACACGTCGCGCTGTCGCAAGAGCAAAGAAAGCCACACCTACGAAGATTCCTGCAGACCTCGTAACCCATTTGCTAAATGACCATGACTTTGATTCTTTAGGTGGCTTGCGCGATGCTGTTTTGATGGGCTGTTTACTGGAACTGGGCTTGCGCTCTTCTGAAGTTGCGACCTTGACCTGGCAGGATATTGATCTAACGGCAGGGACATTATTGTTTTACCGACCTAAAGTGGCACAGACACAGAGCTTGGCACTCTCTACACGCTTACAACGATTGTTGCGCGCGTATCGGGACTATCTACAGACCCATTTCGTATTACCTGAAAAGTTACTGATTGGGGTGACGCGCAAAGGGGCACTAGGCAAACCCTACTTGTCGCCGCAGTCGATTTCTAATATCGTGCAAAAAATTGGCGCACAATATGGTATTGAGAAGGTATCTGCGCATGATTGTCGGCATCACTGCATCACCTATCTGATTCAAGAGAAGCAAGTCAATCCGATGACGGTGCAGGACTTTGGGGGCTGGAAGGATGCCCGCATGGTACGGCATTATGTGCGACAGCTCGATGTATCCAATTCAGATTTTGCTGAAGGCATGTATGAGGAGTGATTTGTGCCTAGCCCCTACTTCTTGATGGTCTCGAGAGTCAAGCCTCATCTGCACATTTGAGGAAAAACACCCGTTAAGAAAATTTTTCACAAACAAGCTATTGATTTAGAAGCTCTTGCAAGCTGGAAGAGCGTCCCTGATTGGGGATAATTACATATTCCCTCGAAATACCCCACAGGACTGAGTCTTGTATCGGTATACCTTACAAAACCCTCGAAAACCGCGTCTCAATTGATGTCTCAAAACCCGATTTTCTGATTTTCGTTGATTGTTTTAGAGCATATGAGACACAAAAAAATAAACTCATCTTATCGCAATATGACAGTTGTCAAAGCCTGTTTTTACTGGCTCTTACCCATTTAAATTATTTCAACTAGGCATTTTCGGGGCGGTATGCAAAAACCCCCAAT
>JBAUIA010000052.1:0-17764 GCA_049680565.1 Phototrophicaceae bacterium | reverse complement strand
GCATAAATGTGACCATCAGTGGCATCATCGGCTGCGCCAACATCAGTGACAATTACGGTGTCAGAAGCTGCATCATAAACAACTGCGTGCAAATTAATGGTTACTTTTTCAAGATCGCCATTACTAGGAGCGATCACACGGCTTGGACCCATGCTGCCGAGATCTGTTGAGAAGTTATCATATGCTAACAAATCACCAGCAGTACCAGCAGCATAAAGTGTGTCGGTTTCTTCAACATAGAGAATATCCCAGATACTACCTGTTGTATCACCAAGATTATCAATCAAGAGTGTTGGTAATACATCACCATCAGCAGATATATCAAATCCCTTGATGTTATTTGCACCAAAATTAGCGACAAGTACGAGTTCTAAGGATTCGATAATTTCGATACCTTTAGGACTTACAAGTCCGGGGTTTGCGCCGAAGATAGTGGTATCCATCATCATCATATCATTCATACCGGTTAAACCACTGAGTGACGCAATCCCACCTGCACCGTCAGCCGCATCAAAGGTAATGAATGCAACACCATCGCTAGTAAAATCGATTGATTGAACACTTGTTACAGGGTCTACAAAATCTGCAAAAGCTGAGGACATATCCATCAAATCAGATGATAAATTGATAATGGCATCATTTGCGAGGTCAGCAGGATTAAGGGTTGCGAATAACTCTGCTTCCATCATCATATTTGCCTCATCATCCATCATCATATCAGCAGCAAAAAGTGCCAATGATTCTGGTTTGGTGACATCAAGTACAGATGTTGGTGTCATGTCCATCATGCCATTCATATCGAGCAAGTTACCGAAGTAGAGAACAGCATCGTTCGCTTTTTCTGCAATATATAAACCTGAACCATCCCATACTGCATCAACAGGGTTACCTAATAAGGAATCAGGACCTAGGATGTGTAAAGATACGGTGACGTTGCCATCAGCAGTGCTTGCGTTGGGTACCGCATAAATGTGACCATCAGTGGCATCATCGGCTGCGCCAACATCAGTGACAATTACGGTGTCAGAAGCTGCATCATAAACAACTGCGTGCAAATTAATGGTTACTTTTTCAAGTTCGCCATTACTAGGAGCGATCACACGGCTTGGACCCATGCTGCCCATTTCTTCTGAGAAGTTATCATAAGCAAGTAAGTCACCAGCAGTACCAGCTGCATAGAGTGTGTCGGTTTCTTCAACATAGAGGATGTCCCAAACACTACCGTCAACATCACCTAATGTAAAGGTTGTTGCAGGGGCAACATCACCAGCAGCATCCAATGGAAAGGCTACGATATTGTTTGCGCCAAAATTAGCAACAAGGACAACACCAAGCGATTCAATAATTTCGATGCCTTTAGGGGCAGCAAGCGTTGTTGCTTCACCGATGACAGGTGCCATCATATCAATCATTGGCATATCCATATCATCCATACCGGTTAAACCACTGAGTGACGCAATCCCACCTGCACCGTCAGCCGCATCAAAGGTAATGTAAGCAATACCATCACTGGTAAAGTCGATTGATTCAATACTTGTTACAGGTGCTTCAAAATCTGCAAAAGCTGGGGACATATCCATTAAGTCAGATGATAAATTAATGATGGCATCATTTGCGAGGTCAGCCGCATTGAGGGTTGCAAACAATTGTGCATCCATCATCATCATATCATCATCTTGTGCCGCAATTTGACCAAAGGTCAATGCAAATATTAATACGAGAATTGTTAGTCTGGCTATTTTCATGTGTTTCACTCCTATAGTGTTACTAAATAAATGTGTAAGGGTTTTCTTCTTTGTTTTCCTTACGGTATGCATTACGGAGCAAAACCCAAAATCAGATGAGTGTTCTTATCATTCACTCATATTTGAGCGAATATAAGTGATTAATTTGACAACGCCTCTTAGCAGACTAGCTTAATTTTTTCACAAGATGCAATTGATTATCGCGCGAGGTAATACCAAAGCTATCCGCTTGATAGCCTAATTTTTGATAGAGTGCTTGCGCGTGTTGGTAGGTGTCGCTTTGTTCCACACTAATCCCGATTGAAGAAAATCCGCGTTCTTGGCTTGCTTTTTCACAGGCACGAATCAACTGTGTTGCAATCTCCTGCCGACGATAGGCAACTTGCACAAATAGGTCTGTAATTTCAGGAATGTTCCGTCGCCAAAATTGGGTATACCCCGATTCCCAGACGACACTACCATATCCCAAGTAAAGCCGTTCTCCGTCATTGGATGGTTGCACAGCAATTAAGCTATGGCGCGTTGTTTGCAAGTGGTCAATATAGAGTGTGTTGAAGTAGGTTTCATCTTGTTGTATGAATGTATCTGCCAGAGATAAAATGTCTCGGCTTTGTATGTTCCGAATAGATAGCACCTTAATGACTCCCATCAAAGCTAAATTTGTCATAAGTAGCATATGGTATTGCACATATTGTTGTAAATATCATCTGTATAACCCCAACCCAATATCGTTTAAGATAGAGTCATAATTATTTTTTACGTTTTGACTGGTTGTGACATCCCAGTCAGACAAACTCCCATTCTTTGTTGGGCGAATCGCTTCGCCCACTTTTTTTTAATGGTATACCCCTGTGCTGATGTCTTGTTTAAGCACATAATTTTCAAAGAAATCAATCGCTTGCTGAATACCATCTTGGGCACGGATACGTTCTCCTACTTCTGCTGCTCTACCTTGCATTGGACGATCATAAATCGCAAGGCGAATAGCGCGTGTGAGCGCATCAACGGATAAGTGATTGCGTGGAATAGCCGCAGGTCCTACGCCTAAAGTTTCTACCCGTTTTGCCCAATACGGTTGATCGACAAAATGGGGTATCAAGATGGATGGCACACCTGATCGTAAACCTGCTGCGGTTGTTCCTGCACCGCCATGATGCACCACTGCTTGCATCTGTGGAAATAACCAATGATGCGGTATCGCATCAACCACGAAAACATCCTCTGATGTGCTATCATTGCCGATTCCTGCCCAGCCTGATAACAAAACACAGCGTACACCAGCTTGTTCAACGGATGCTAAAACAATCTCTGTCATCTCTGCTGGATTGCGATTGGTCATACTGCCGAAGCCAACATAAATGGGTTTGTCACCATTCGCAAGCCATGCTGCAAATTCAGGAGATGGTGTGTAGGGTTCATCTAAAAACCAATAGCCTGTCACTTTAAGATGCTTGCCCCAATCCGCAGGTTGTGCTTGCACGGATGGACTATAGCCATAGGCAATCGGATAAGGACGCTGGATAAATTGATTGAAATTTTCTTGATAGGGTGCTAAATCCATCAATTCAGTGCGAACACGATTCACCATCGAGCGAAATAATGCCCCTGTGAGCATATTGATGGCGGTATAACTCGCTTGATTGATTGTGCTGTTATCAAAAGGTAAACGTGGCAGCATAAAAAAAGGATAATCGCGTGTTGGGTTGACTGGTTGTAGATAAACACCCATCCCCGGAATTTTGTTCTTCTCGATCAGGCTCGGTGCTGCTAGAAAACCTAATGTCGAATAGAGAATGGCATCTGCGCCTTCTGCTGCTGTAATGATCGATTGTGCCATCTCCATGACGAGTGGTGTCACCAGATCACGCATTTTGGATAAGGCTGCAAGGGGATTGCTTTGTGTTTCCACCCATTCGATACCGCTTTCGCCTGCTAGCATCGCTTGAGGATCGCCAGCGACAGGTAAAAACTTTATCCCATGACTTTCGACAAATTCTCGATAGGGTTCGTGAGTTGCAATCGTCATATCATACCCTGCATCACGAAAGCCCATTGCCAAAGGGACATAAGGTTGAATATCTCCGCGCGAGCCAACTGTAATGAGTGTAATTTTCATCAAGCTATCCCAATGATATGAACAATAAAATATCAGGATACCCTTTTGCAAGAAGATAATGAAGATTGAACTCATTGAGATCGTTATTGACTAGAATTTGGGATATATCCCCAGTAATTTGGGATAAACTTGGGATATATAGGAATTACTCTTGATTTAACCCAAAATTAAGCTGAAAAACTCTTAATGCGATCAATGACTCATCGCGCAGGAATTATCAACTATCCGAAATAATATATTTTTTCATGTGGGATAATGTTGGTTATGTGGGATAACTTAGGAAAAAATGGACATAGTATTAATCTATGCCCATCAGACTTAGCGTTGCTCAAGGGGTATGAATGTTTGATTGAATGCGCCCGTGTATTCTACTAATGGACGTAATAAGCGACCTGTTTGAATATGTTCAAGAGCATGGGCTGTCCAGCCACCCACCCGCGCAATCGCAAAAGTGGGGGAGAATAAATCAGAATCCAAGCCAATACCATGCAAAATCAAGGCGGTGTAAAATTCAACATTGGTCTGGAGTTTGCGCTCAGGTTTATATTCTTCGAGCAAGCGTAATGCCGTTTGCTCGACAGCAATTGCTAAATCATAGAGGGCGCGTCCTTCCCCATCCACAAAGAAATCTTGAGCAGCACGATTGAGTACATCCGCACGCGGATCACGCACTTTGTACACCCGATGCCCAAACCCCATCAGGCGTTCCCCTGCATCTAGTTTTTTGCGTAAATAAGATTCCGCATTATCCGCATGAGCAATCTCGAAAACCATATCGAGGGCTGGTCCGGGTGCGCCACCATGCAAAGGACCTTTGAGTGCGCCGATTGCCCCCACAATCGCTGAAACCATATCTGATTGTGTCGAAATGATGACCCGTCCTGTAAAGGTACTGGCATTTAAGCCATGTTCAATGACCGTATTAAGGTAGGTATCTAGGGCGCGAACTTGCTCTGGTGATGGCTGATTGCCTGCCAACATCGTCAGATAATTGGCTGTATGTGATAAGTCAGCGCGTGGGGAAATGGGTGTATCACCGTGTAATAAGCGCCAGTAGGCTGCGACAATTGTTGGCATTGTGGCGACGAGCAGTTGTGCCAGATGATGAGGATCATCAGATTGCGCTTGTAAAATCGTAATATCTGTCACCATTCGCAGCGCATCCATAACAGGTAATTTTTTATCCGCAGCCTGTTGCAGAATATCATAGCCAATTGCTGGAATTTGACGTAATTCAGCTAATTCCGCTTGGAAGTCAGCCAGTTCAGCTTGATTGGGTAATGTATTATGCCAAAGTAAATAAAGCACTTCTTCATAGATGGCATAGGGCGCGAGGTCATCAAGGCGATACCCTGCAATCGTGAGTTCACCAGCGAGACCATCAACGCGACTGAGGCGTGTTGTCGCAGCAATGACACCTTGCAAGCCAAGGCGATGGATTGTATCTGTTGTAACCATAGTGTGGTTTCACTTTCTATTCGATAAAATAGTCATAACGAAACCACCCGCGCAGGTGTTTAGTTATTTTACTGTATGATAAACATTATATATTGTCAATATTGATTGATAAATCAATATAAAAGGATAGCACAATGCCAATACCACAATGGCTGACTTGGGTACGACGCTTACAATCTATTGCTCAAGCAGGATTTACCTATAACCATGATGTCTACGATCAAGAGCGCTACCAACAAATTGAAGCAATCGCATCTGAGATTGCAGCCGAACATACCAGCGTTGATGCAACAAAGATTGTAAGCATGTATCGCCATGAAAAAGGCTATGCCACGCCTAAAATTGATGTACGCGGTGTGGTTTTCAATGCTGATAGTGAAATATTGTTGGTCAAGGAAGTACGTACCCAAAAATGGACATTGCCGGGCGGTTGGGCAGATGTTTGGGATCGTCCATCACAAGCTGTCACACGCGAAATTGAGGAAGAGAGTGGCTACCAAACCGAGGCTAGCAAAGTATTAGCCATCTATGACCGTGAGCATCAAGGGCATCCAGCGCATGAATTTGCAATTTGGAAGCTGTACTTTTTATGCACACTCATAGGTGGTAACGCGCAAATTAGTCATGAAACCAGTGATGTTGGTTTTTTTGCAGAAAATGCCTTGCCTGAACTCGATGAAGGGCGCACACAAAAGCATAATGTACTACGCTTCTTTGAACATCATCGTGATGCAACACTAACAACTGATTTTGATTAGCCTTGATACATGAAAAATATGAACCACATAATCATAAAGGCACAGAGGAAAACAATAAATTAGAAGGTTTTGAAATATCTGTATTGGATGCTAATGAGGAGGCAGATTGAGGGGGACGGTAAAACTTTGTATTAAAACCTCATTTGATGGATAAGGTCTTGTAGCAAGCCCTCGCACATATTGGGTATTAATCAAATAAGCCAATTTGTTGAGGGCTATCATCATCGGTATCGGTATCGGTATCGGTGGGAAGTGTGATTTCTTGTTCGATAGTGGGCAGATCATCAGCGTGTTCATCATCCCCTGCTGCTCGTTTTTGACGCATTTCTTCTACAAGTTGGGGAATCCTCGCCATATCTGTCACCATATCGCTTTTGACGCTCTCATTGCGTAAAGCATAGGCTGGATGATAAAGCGGATAATAGATGCGTCGGACACCATATTTTGCTTGCCCATGAATTTTGCTCACTTTTTCATTAGGGAAGAACATATTCATGCTATAACGTCCCAATGTCACAATCACTAATGGATCAAGAACGTCGATTTGGGCGCGTAAATAAGGATTGCAGGTAGCGATTTCTTCATCTTGCGGATCGCGGTTATCAGGTGGGCGACATTTAACGACATTGGCAATGAATACATCGTTACGGGTCAGTTGGATGCCTGCGAGTAGCGCTTCAAGATATTGACCACTTTTACCGACAAACGGTAAGGCTTGCAAATCTTCATTGAAACCGGGTGCTTCACCGATGAATAAGATTTCAGCATCAGGATTACCAGCACCGGGAACAGTGTGCGTGCGTCCTTGATGTAAGGGGCATTTCGTACAGTGGTAAATATCGGTATGGATTGCAGATAAACGAGCAACTCGACTTTGCATCGTGTGCCTCTAAAATAACTAACAAGCATTATAGACTATTGTACTCAATTTAGCTTATCTACGCTATATTACTGGGTTATAGCGCAAGGCAATCGCATTAAAATTATTAAACCATGAAAATAGTCGAAAAACGAAGAGATGGCATGTCAGATAACAAAATTTTCCGCATTTCAGTTTTCAAAAGATGATTTTGGTGTGAAACGACTGTATTTTTACTTAGAAATACGCTCTGTGTCTCATATGTTAAAGGCGTTTTCATGTACTTTGTCACTTTGGTGCGATTACCCTAGGTTACAGCGCCAAATACCGACCTCAAACGCAATTTGTAAGCGCAAGTGTTGCAATCCTAATAAATGATCTTGCTTATCTTTAGGGATATGCCAATAAAAAGGGGTCATCTGGAGCAAATTACGAATATCCTCGCCTGATGCAAGCTCAATCGTTGTTGTGACTTCTTGTGAGGCGTATTGGCTAAATTCTGGCATGTAGGCATCAGTAGGAAGCAAGTCATACGGACGAATCTCGTCATAGATTAGTTGTCGTAATTCATGCAGATGATGAGGGGCAGGCGTTGCTGTGATTAAGTAACCTTTCCGTTTGAGAATCCGTGCCATTTCTGGTGGATTACGCGGCGAAAACACACTCAACATATAATCAACGCTATGATTTTGTATGGGCAAATTTGCAATACTCGCCACCGCATATTCAATCGTCTTATTACGCGATGCAGCATAGCGCACGCCATCTTTTGCAATATCAATGCCATAACTTGTGAGTGTATTTGCATGAGTGCGTTGGATAAAATCTGTGTAGTAGCCTTCCCCACAACCTGCATCCAGCATCACTTGCTTAGAAGATTGTTGATGATCGGCAATGATTTGTGTGAGCGCCTCAGCAAGGATTTGATAATATCCAGCATCTAAAAATGCCTTGCGACTTTGCAGCATAACGCGACTATCACCGGGGTCTTTTGATTGCTTCTGATTTGCCAATAAGAGGTTCACATACCCTGCTTTAGCACGATCAAAGCGATGCCCTTTCTCACAATAATAATCTTTACGAGTGGCAGTTAAAGGCAATTGGCAGACAGGGCATTGAAAAATAGTTGGCATGTGCGTCATTTCTTATCGTGTCATTATGAGTTGTAATTGTGGATTGCTTGCATCCATTAAACAAGCCACATATTAGTCAAAAAATTTCACAGAATACACCACTGCTAGATTCTCAGCTAAACAACGCCATTCATCGCCACGATTGTCTGAATAATATAAATTGCCTGCTGTTGTCCCGAATGCCAAACGATCACCATCAACGTGCATTGCATGGCGGAAGGTGATGTCATAAGCATTTTCTTGTGGCAGACCATTTCGTAAATGTGTCCACGATTGACCACCATCTTCTGTACGCGCTACAAAAAAAGCCCGATCAATTGGAACGCGCTTCTCATCACTTTGTGCTGGAACGACCCATGCAGTGTTTTCGTCATTTTCATCTAATGCCAGTGCAAATCCGAATTTTATGCCACCATCGGAGAGATCATTCCATGTCTGACCACGATTGTCACTTCGGAAAACGCCACAATGATTTTGTTGCCACAAGACATCAGGATTGGATGGACTAGCTAAAATATAATGCGGATCATGACCAAATTCGCTATAGGGATCAGGGGAATATTCAGCGACTAAGCCTTTATTACGAGCAGACCATGTTTCGCCCCCATCGCTTGTTTCATATACGCCACCAACACTGATACCAATCGTAACGTGATTGCTATTGCGTGGGTCAACAATGATTGAACAGACACCGGGATGATCGCGTCCGCCACCAAACCAATTATCACGCGAAGGTTGATTCCACAAAGTATCCATGAGTTGGAAACTATCCCCACCGTTATCGCTCACGAATAAGCCACCCGGTTCTGTCCCGACGTAAACACGGTTTGGTTGATCGTTGCCACCCGCTTGCACAATCCAGATATAGCTTGTTGTTGCCGGTGTTTTGTCATCGGGAGGACGAGTTGCCCCTTCGGGATATTTCGGTGCTTCGACTTCTTCCCATGTTGCACCAGCATCTTTCGAGCGATGTAATTTACAGCCCCAATGTCCATGATCGAGTGCTGCCCACATCGTGCCGTTGCGCTCATCAATCATAGCATGAGTGACTGGTAGCGCTTCAAAATGTTCACTTTCGAGCGCCCAGCCTGAGCCAGTTTGCTCAAAAATCAATAACCCTTTACGTGTTCCCACCAGCATTTTATTTGCCATAAATCTATCCCCCTGATAAGGCTTGCATGATAAAAATGTGCGACTCACTGGTTACTTTGTCTGATAAAGTCTCTTTGTCGTAGATTAACTCACCATCGACATAAATATTGACGTGCTTGCGTAAGTGACCTTGCTCATCTACCACATAATCGGCAATTCCATCCCAACGAGCATCCACAGCCTTAATCAGTTCGGCGACGGTTTCAGCATCGATATTAAGTTCTTCAAGATCAGGAAAAAATCGCTTTAAGTGTGGGGTGAATTTGACCTTCGCCATAATCCCTCCAAGAATAATATATGACTATCTATCACTTTAGAATATTTGTTCGTTTCTGTCAAGCAAGTGTGATGTGCAAAGAGGAATGTTGAATCAGGCACTATAAATTGTACTGAGATATGCTTTAATCAAGTCAAAATTGACTCAATTGTTGACATATCGACAATTATCAATATAATTAATTTATAATCATTAGATCAAGGTAATGCAAGTGAACAACTTGCATCTATTTTTGAATAATCATATTGATAAACATCAATACGAAAGGGTAACAATGCAATCACAAAATTTACCAGTTGCCATCATCGGGGCAGGACCCGTTGGTTTAGCAGCAGCAGCCCATTTATTAGAACGTGGCGAAACACCACTAGTCATTGAAGCAGGGCAATCTGTCGGACAAAATATGATGTCATGGGCGCATGTGCGGATGTTCTCACCGTGGGAATTTACAGTCGATGCTGCGATGGTTAGATTATTAGAGCAATCAGGTTGGCAAATGCCCCCACTTGGCGATTTACCAACAGGTGGCGACCTCGTTACACAATTTTTGCGTCCATTTGCAGCGTTACCCATTGTCAAAGATCATATCCGCCTCGATAGTCGGGTCGTTGCCATTAGTCGGCGCTATGTCGATAAAATGAAAGATGCACGGCGTGATGATGCCCCATTTGTCATCCATATTGAAAATAGTGCAGGACAATCCGAAATCATTGAAGCGCGTGCTGTCATTGATGCCTCGGGGACATGGCATAATCCAAACCCAATCGGCGCTCATGGCTTATTTGCAGTTGGCGAGCGCCAAAATGCCGATCATATCGCCTACGGCATCCCTGATATTTTAGGGCAAGATACAGCGCGGTATCGCAACCAGCGTGTATTAGTCGTCGGTAGTGGACACTCTGCGATTAATGCTGTTTTGGAATTAGGCAAATTACGCACAGATTATCCCGATACAAAAATTTACTGGGCAATGCGTGGTACACGTCTACAACAAGTCTATGGTGGTGAAACCGATGACCAATTACCAGCGCGTGGTGCGCTCGGTACGCGTGTTCGTGCTTTAGTGGAAGATGGCATCGTAACGATTCTCAGTCCTTTTTATCTCAAGCAAATTGTGAATGAGCATACGGGCGTGCGCGTTATTGGTGATTGTGATAATCATGAGCAATCCGTCCTTGTAGATGAAATTATTGCAACCACAGGGGCACGTCCTGATTTGGGCATGTTGCGTGAATTACGCCTCAATCTGGATGCAACATTGGAAACAACACCGATCCTTGCCCCTATGATTGATCCCAATATTCATAGTTGTGGCACAGTGCCACCACATGGTGAAGCTGAATTACGGCATCCTGAAAAAGATTTCTATATGGTCGGTATGAAAAGCTACGGGCGTGCGCCTTCCTTTTTGTTAGCAACAGGCTATGAGCAAGCTCGTTCAGTCGTCGCCTATTTGGTAGGGGATTATGAAGCAGCCCGCGAAGTCCAACTTAATTTACCACAAACTGGCGTATGCTCTACTGATTTTGCAGATGATGAAGGCGCTGCATGTTGTGGCACATCCGCGCCCGTCAATATTGAGATTGCATCGGTGCGATTAGGTGATATTGCTATCGGAGGCTCACCAGCACCGCAAACAGTCATTGCGACAAAACCATCAAGTTGCTGCTAAGGGTATGTCGATAAGCTAATCGTGTTTGAAAATGAAACACAAGCCCATTTTGATGTTCTATTCTATAATCTAATCAATATTAGATTATTAGGAGCATGAGAATGGGTTTGTTAGATCATAAAGTTGCTATCATTACAGGTGGTGCAAGTGGTATCGGTGCAGAATCCGTGCGACAATTTATCGCACAAGGCGCAAAAGTCCTCATCTGTGATATTCAAGATGCTAAAGGCGAGGCACTAGCTGATGAATTGGGCGCTAATGCCGATTATCAAAAGTGTGATGTGACATCCGAAGCTGATATTCAAGCGATGATCGAAAGTGCGGTCAGTAAGCATGGACGACTGGACATCTTATTCAATAATGCAGGTATACCCGGTCCTACTGGCTCAATTGCTGATACACCGACAGATGAGATTGACTTGGTGATGAATATTTTGCTGAAATCGGTCATTTTAGGCATGAAACATGCAGCACCGATTATGGCAAAGCAACAATCAGGCAGCATCATCAATACCGCAAGTGTCGCAGGCATCGAAGCCACCCATGCACCCCATGTTTATTCCGCAGCAAAAGCAGGGGTGATTAACCTCACGCGCTCGGTTGCAACCGAACTCGGCGCATCTTTTGTGCGTGTTAATGCGATTTGCCCCGGTGGCATTGCAACCCCAATATTCGGACGTACTTTCGGTTTAGATGCCGAACAATCCGATAAGACCATTGATGTGGTAGAACATATCCTCAAACGCGCTCAACCGATACCGCGTGCAGGTCTACCGCGTGATATTGCTGATTTAGCGGTATTCCTTGGCAGCGATATGTCATCATTTATTACAGGGCAAGCGATTGCTGTCGATGGTGGCTTAACCGCAGGACGCGCCAATTGGGATGAATCACAATCAGGCGCACAACGCATGGGCGAAATTCTAAATCAGGTTGCGAATAGTTAAATGTTCACACATTAAACATAGACCGAGTCTAGGGACGAAGGGCTTGCTCCGTCCCTCATGCAACTTTGTCTAAATACCTACAAATCTTAATCGCTACTTGTGTTTACCATGCACGATTTTGTAGATCACATCCAATTTATCAGCAGATGTGATTTCGACATGCAAATCATTGATAATGCCATCATCTAAGCCATAAACCCACCCATGCACCGCAAGATTATGTCCTTGTTCCCATGCTTGTTGCACAATTGTTGTATGGCAGACATTATAAACTTGATGAATGACATTCAATTCACAAAAGCGGTCTAAACGGGTATTTTCATCGGATAAATGGTCTAATTCTTCATGATGTTTTTGATAAATATCTTTGAGATGCCGTAGCCAATTATCAATTAAGCCATGTTGTTTGGTTTTCATAGCGGCTCTGACTCCCCCACAGCCATAATGTCCGCAAACAATAATATGCTCAACCTTGAGAATCTCCACAGCATATTGAATGACTGATAAGCAATTTAAATCCGTATGGACAACCACATTGGCAACATTACGATGTACAAAAATATCACCCGGTTGTTGCTGGATAATTTGTGTTTCAGGGACACGACTATCCGCACAGCCAATCCATAAATATTGTGGATGCTGCTGCCGTGATAAGTCATGGAAAAATTCAGGGTTTTGTGTGACCATCTCACGCGCCCATTGCCGATTTTGCGCGAGTAAGTGATTCAAATCTGACATCAAGTATGATCTTTCCTATACTGATACTATATAAAGTGTAACGTATGCACGACGGACAATCAAACAAGATGATTGCTCCTATTTCCATTAATTATCGCTATAATCACACAAAATGATCAAGTATCTGCATCAGTAAGGACAACAATGGCAACTCGTGGAGAACTCGAAGCAGCATTTACACGCGCTATGATTCAACTCGAAAAAGATTATCTAGGGCGAGGACCTGAAGTCGCGCATACTATGATTATCAATGATATGGTGATTATTCGCTTACAAGGTATCCTCACACGCGCCGAGATTAAGCTCGCGGAATCTACCAACGGACGCGAACTCATTAAGGAAACCCGTCGCCAATTATTTGAAAGTGCCCGTGAACAGATGGAAGCAATGACACATAATATTCTGGGATGCCAACTCATCACAGTGCATACCGATGTCAGCACCAAAAGTGGTGAACGAGTGATTGTGCTCATTTTAGATACCAATTTAGAATCGCGGTTTTAAACTTGTTTGGAGCAAATTATTGCTTGATACAGCAAAATTGGGTATGGTTTGTCAGTAGTTTGCTGTAGCAGGCGCTCGGAATATCTTAGCAATGAGATAAGCCATCGCGTTAGCTACCACCAACTGACCCTCAATAATTGACAGGGACAGCGAGGTTAAACGTCGCTAATCAGGTCGATATGTTGCACAACAGTTTTTGTTGTGTGATATATCGGCTTTTTTGTTTATATAGGCACTAAGGGAGATAGCACCTGTGTTAGATACACTTGAACTCGTTCGGATTAATTTATTTTCACCAATGATTTTAGCCTTCATGATGGGCATTGTGACAGCACTTGCTAAGAGTGATTTACGCTTACCTGAACAAATTTACACCGCTATTTCGATTTACCTCTTATTTTCAATTGGCTTAGAAGGTGGCTTTGATCTCGTTGATGCACCGCTTGATACCTTCATCGCCCCTGCGATTGTTGCTGCACTCATTGGCGCAATCATTCCTGTCATTGCGTATTTCTACTTAACAAAAATTGCTCATCTCAGTGCAACAGATGCGATAGCAACAGGCATACATTATGGCGGTGTTTCATCGGTTACGCTCAGTGCAGGGATTGCCTTTTTGGGCGATTTAGGTGTGACATTCGAGGGCTTCTTACCGACACTCTACGTTATTATGGAGATGCCAGCATTTTTTGTCGCTTTATTGCTGGTTGCATGGCGTACAGGCAAACAAACCCAAAGCCTAGGCGAAGTCGCACGCGCCACCCTCCGAGGAAAAACCTTTATTTTATTAGGGGGTGGCATCATCATTGGTTTATTATCAGGTGAAGCAGGGAAAGAACTCGTTACGCCGTTCTTCTTTGATCTATTCCCCGGTATTTTGACCTTATTTTTGTTACAGATGGGAACGGTTGTTGCAGATCGTATCCATGAATTGCGCGATATTAGTCCGCTCGTCATGGTTTATGCGATTGGTGCGCCATTCTTACATGCGTTTTTCGGCATTTTGTTGGGGACACTTGCAGGCTTATCAATTGGTGGCGTATTTTTATTGAGTGTCATCGCAGCCAGTGGCTCGTTTATTTCTGCGCCTGCCGTTGTGCGTACCAATCTACCCGAAGCCAACCCCGGTATTTACATGACAACCGCACTCGTGATTGCCTTCCCGGTTAATATCGTTTTTGGCTTACCCATTTACTATGAAGCTGCTGTGATAATGAGTGCCTTATTGGGATAATGCCTTAGCCACAACCGCCTAATTCGTTAACACGCTCGACAATTAAGGCGATTGGTGTGCTGGTGACAGTTAAGTATTGGCAGTAGGCTTGCCGTGCCAGCGCACTCTGATTTTGCCACCGATAAAGTTCACCGAGGCGTGCATAGACTTCGTCATAGTTAGGGTTGGCAGTAATCGCTGCTTGGAAATCTTGTAAGGCTGCTGCGCCATTACCCATTGCTAAATAAGCTGTTCCGCGATTGGTCAATGGCAGATATTGATGCGTATTTCCTAAGAGAATAGATTGGGTCGCATCATTGATGGCTTGTTGATATTGGGCGCTCATCAAGTAGGCGCGTGACCGATTGTTATAGGGATAAGGATGGCTGCTATTGAGTGCAATCGCTTGGGTGCAATCACTGATACCTCCTGCATAATCGCCCGTATGATATGACCGCACATAACAGCGATTATTCCATGCCATAAAATGGGATGGCATCAATTGAATGGTATGGCTACAGGCTGTTACAGCGCTTAGATAATCTGCAGTTTGGACGTGCATAAAGCATAATCCAAATTGATAATCCGTATTATCAGGTGCTAAAGCCACAGCTTGCTGATAATCTGTAATGGCATTGGCAAAATCACCAATCCGTGCAAAGGCAGCAGCGCGTGCGCCAAAGACCCGTGCGGAGGGTTGCCCTTGCTGAATGGTCACATCCAATAAAGCAATGCCGCCTGCGATATTGTTACTAGCAATGCGATTTTCTGCTTGTGTGATGAGTACATCTTGCTGTAAGGCAGATTCACTTTGTAATGTGAGGGTTTGATTCTGAAAATTTCTATTGGCTGATGTGGTACAAGCTCGTAATAAAAAGAGTGATCCTATCATTAATAAGAGTGCCTGTGCTGCGACAACACCCCAAAGCTGCTCTTTTTGTATATGATTGGTGCGAATAAGCACGGCGAACCTCCAGTAAATAATTATCTTTAATGTGTAGCCTCAGTATAAAAACTTATAAACAAAGTTAATGGATGCTTACCATACGCCCCCCTTACTGATACCCACCGCAATGGAACAGTTCTGCGGATAGCACTGTTATTGATACCTATAGGTTTAGCACATAACCTTGTTGCAAATGATGAATTCGATTAATATCAGGCTCTAAGACACAGGAGATAAATAGATGCCACATGCTTTAATTACAGGCGGTGCTGGTTTTATCGGTAGCCACCTGACAGATTACTTGCTCAAGAAAGATTATCAAGTCACCATTATTGATGATCTCAGCACGGGGCGTTTGGATAATATCAAGCAGCAAAAAGACAATCCTAACTTTCGCTTTGTCATTGAAGACATCCGCAATATTCATACGACAGATCGCTTTGTTAGTGAATGCGATGTCATTTTCCATATGGCAGCAGCCGTGGGTGTACAAAAAATCATCGAAGAGCCGATCAATACCATTGAAACCAATATTGGTGGCACAGAAATTTTGCTCAAGGCAGCACGCCGTTATCGCAAAAAGATAATGATCGCTAGCACCTCGGAAGTTTATGGCAAAGGGGTATCGTTCCCTTTCAAGGAAGATGATGATAGCTTACTGGGACCAACCACCAAAAGTCGTTGGAGTTATGCTACATCTAAAGCGATTGATGAATTTTTAGCACTTGCTTATCACTATGAGGTCGATTTACCAGTTGTGTTATTTCGTTTGTTCAATACCATCGGACCCCGTCAAACTGGGCAATATGGGATGGTTGTTCCGCGTTTTGTAAAATGGGCGCTCAATAATGAACCGATCCAAGTCTACGGTGATGGCGAGCAATCGCGTAGTTTTGGTAATGTGTATGATATTGTAGATGCTATCTATCGCTTATCCATTAATGAAGATGCTATTGGCGAATTATTCAATATTGGTAATAATCAAGAAATTACCATTTTAGAATTGGCACAAGTGGTCAAAGATCGTGTGGGCAGTGACTCTGTAATTGAGGTTATTCCTTACGAACAAGCCTATAAAACACCGGGATTTGAAGATTTTCGGCGCAGAGTGCCAAGTATTGATAAAATAGGAGCAGCAGTCGGTTGGGAACCTACCACAAACTTGACCGATACGATTGACCAAATTATTGCATACTATCGGGAGAATAACTAAATGGGCGAAATTACACGTAGAGACCTCATCCTAGCACTGGTTGGCGCAGGCACAAAACCACGTCTAGCAGGTGTCGATTTATCAGCAACCAATTTACATCGCCTTGATTTTGAAGGTGCAAATATGCGTGGCGCAAATTTCACGGCCAGCAATCTGCAAGAAGCTATCCTGCGCCATACCAACATGACCGGTGCAAACTTACAAGTGACACAGCTACCCTATGCTGATCTCAGCGAAGCCAACCTAACCGTTGCTAACGCATCAGGCGCAAACTTACAGGGCGCACGCCTCGCAAAAGCCAATATGACGAATATGATTCTTAATGGGGCAAACCTCAATGGCGCAACGCTCACAGGGGCGAATGTTGCAGGCTTGAAATTTGATGAAAATACCATTTGGCCCGACGGCAAAAAAGGCAGTCAAGGTAACCCCGGTAACTACACCTCATAAAGTGTGAGCAGCGATTCGTCAGATAGCAATCAGTAAGGACGAGCATGAAAATACTCGTTCTTTTTTTACATTGAATGCACAACTCTTTTACATTTATTGAATAGAGTCATAATGATACTCAATTATGAATAAGAGGACGTGATGCTCAAGTTTAAAATTGTAATGACAACAATCGTTGCATTTAGTATGCTATCTATGGTATCAGGTGTTGATGCACAAGGACGCGGTGGTCGTGGCGGACAAAGTAGCCTCGAATTTGATGATAATGTGACTCAGGTTGATCTTGATATTAGTGATTATGTGGCTTATGGCGCTGCTCTCGCTGACCAAGTTGAAGCAGGTGATGGCGCTGGCATTGATGGTACATTTCGTAATAGTGGTGTCGTTATTGATGAAGCCAATGGTTTGTACTACGGTGTGAATGGTGTACATCCTGTCAATCAAGGCGATTATAGCTCTTACTATCCAAAGTCAATTGTGGCTGCCTCGCTCGAAACTGATGAAATTGTCCAAGTTTATAGCTTCGACTCTGTCAATGACCATGAAGTTGATATGGAAGCCCTCACTTTCGCCGGTGATGATA
>JBAUIA010000051.1:0-10746 GCA_049680565.1 Phototrophicaceae bacterium | reverse complement strand
ATGCCACTGATGGTCACATTTATGCGGTATCCGATGCAATCACTGCTGATGGCAACGTCACCGTATCTTTACACATCCTCGGTCCTGATTCCTTATTAGGTAACCCTGTTGATGCAGTATGGGATGGTTCAGGTTTATATATTGCAGAAAAAGCAAACGATGCTGTTCTCTACTTCGGTAACTTGCTCGATATGAATGGCATGATGGACATGACACCAACATCTGTACTCGATGTCACAAATCCAGAATCATTGGCATATGCAGGGCAATAAGCTAGCTCTCTAAACATTAGTAGATTCTATCTAAGGGGAAGGCAAACACTGCCTTCCCATTTTATTATTTACTAGCAACCCGACACCAAACAGAAATAAGGTCTAAATAAGATAGGGATGGGGTCGTCAAAGGTAAAACGTCGAGCCAACCAATCCCATCCTAAGCGAAAAATACTCAAATCCTGTCGGTCATTACGGTCAACTTCAGTATTAAAACCCATGAGCAATACATATTCACCTGTGGTGACAAGCCAGACATATAAGATAGAAACCGCAAGGGTCAAACGAGATAAGCGTTTAGGGGTTCGTAAGCGACTGAGTTCCAAATCAAAGCCATGCCCTTTCATATCGCCAAACATCTCTTCTATCCACATGCGTCGCTTGTATAAGCGCAAAGTAGGCAGCGCTGAAAGTTGGTTAGTTGCCAGATACCAAGGGTCTTTTTCGCCTTGTTTCCAATAAGCAATCAAGTGGGTTTGACAGGGATTTGATTTGGCAAGCGAAACATGTCCGATCCATAGAGCTTGTTCACGTCTGACATCAACACTATCAAGGCGTTTCCATAGACCATCATGTGTTTGACGAAAAAGCGTATTGCCTTTTTGACGCAAAGCATAGTCCCAGTTCCAGACTTGCAAGACATCAATCAAATCTGACTTTCCAAATTCACTATCGCCTACCAAAGATACCTGAACACCAAGTGGTAGCAAGGGATAGAGACGACGCAATAAGCTAATTTGCAACGCCGTTGTGCAATGACCCCGTGGATACTCAACCCAATCCCACATGATCGGTAAAGTCCGTCGCTGATAAGCAACCGATACCATCACTTGACGACAGTAGGCACTCACTTTCGTTGTATCTATCACTAAATGAACCCTTCCGCCTACACTGGCTGATTGCAGCAACCAGCTTGCCCATGGATGATACCAAGCATCGACTTCGACTGCCTCGTTATCCAAGAATCGTTCTAATCTCTTGGCTAAACTCAACTTCTTTGCACGAATCGGTATTTCGCGTGCCAGTAGGCTCAAGTACACACTTTTTGCCTCGAATATCCCCACAATTAATAGCACCAGATTCGTCAAGCGACTCTCACATTTGTCAGGTATCAGTTGCTTTAACATCGCTTGCCATTTACTATAACTTTGTGAGTTGAACATCTGCTCTCCTGTCTGTTGACTTGTCGTGATTTCAACTTTAACAGGTTTGGTTGCTTGTTCAACTCGCTCATTTGTTCAGTGTACGGTTGCTAGGGAATAATTGACTATGCTTACCCCATGATTAGAAACCAACCCATGACAAGCAGTGATAATGTTGGCTACAATGCCGCGTGATGATTATTCTAACCATTCTTTACGCATTATCCGCGTTGCTACTAGCGCTCTATACGGTTGGTCATGGCATATTGCTGATTCAGTACCTCCGCCATCGCCAACATGATCCTATTCTGCCACCTGCATCAGCGTATCCTGCGGTGACGATTCAATTACCTATTTATAATGAACGCTATGTTGCAATTCGCTTATTGGATGCCATTGCAGCACTTGATTATTCGCACGATAAATTTCGGATTCAGATACTCGATGATAGCGATGATGCGACGACTGGCATAATTGCTGCCCATATTCAACAGTATCCACATCTCACAATCGACCATATCCGTCGCCCAATCCGTGAAGGTTATAAAGCAGGGGCGCTTGCGTATGGTTTACAACACACGGATGATGCTTTCGTTGCAATCTTCGATGCAGACTTTATCCCTGCGCCTGATTTCCTCAAACAGACAATCACTCATCTGGTCACAAATGAGCGCTATGCTGTGGTACAAACGCGCTGGGGGCATCTGAATCCTAATGCTAATGGCTTAACCCGCGCGCAATTGATTTCCATTGATAATCACTTCATCATTGAGCAAACAGGGCGTAATCGCAGTCATTGGTTTGTGCCATTCAATGGGACGGGTGGGATTTGGCGCGTTGCAGCAATTCAAGATGCTGGCGGTTGGTCTGATGATACCCTCACGGAAGACCTTGATTTAAGTTTTCGGGCGCAATTACGGGGCTGGCAGTCGCTTTATCTGCCTGATATTGTTGTCCCCGGTGAATTACCCCCACAGCTAGCAGCCTATCGCCAACAACAAGCACGCTGGGCAAAAGGTGGCTCACAATCATTTCGTAAGCTGATAATGCCCTTGTGGCAATCGGATCAACCTATGATGGTTAAGGTGATGGCAACCCATCATCTCGTGCAATATTTACCACACTTATTGATGTTGATTATGTTGCTCTTATCGCCAATTTTAATTCGCAGAGGTAGCTTGAGCAGTTTACCGCTTGCGCCGATTGGTTTAATTGGCTTGATTCCGCCGGTGATGTACCTCGTCAGCCAACAGGTGATAGGCGGTGCTTGGGGTAAGCGCTTGCTAGCCTTTCCGATCTTGCTGATGATTGGGACAGGCTTAATCTGGCAAAATGCGCTGGCAGTTCTCAGTGGCTTTTTCCAAAGTAAAGGCGAATTTCGTCGCACGCCTAAATTTGCCTCGCAATGGCAAACAAAAGGCTATACTTTGCGTTCGCAAGTGGCAATTATCGTGCAAGCAACATTAATGCTCTATAGTATCTGGGGTGTGATTGTCGCATGGCAGAGCGAAAAGGCACTCGTTCCCTATTTTGTAGTGCATGTCTTATCTTTTGCAACAGTCGCATTATGGGATATACGCGACCAATGGCGGATTCAGCACATCGCAACACCTCAGCTACTTACCGAAACAGGCAATGATTAAATAGGATGTCGTCATGCAAACAATTTTGTTCTTTGATTTAGATGCCACACTTGTTGAAAATGGCTTTAGTCGTAAAGCCGTGATGCCCTTATTGCAAGAAATCGCGGATGCTGCTGATGAATCGCTTGATGTCATTCGGCGTGCATTTGGTGATGAAAATTGGCGACGGCAACAAGAAACCCCTGATGATGTGCTGACAATGGACTGGAATGACATCCTTCATACCATTGCAGCGCGTTATAATGCGACTCTATCGGATACCATTGATAATCGCTGGCAATATTATGCCAATGCTGATGACATCGAAATTTTAGATACATCGCCTGCTGTTTTGAAACAGCTACAACATCCGAACCGTAAACTTGTCTTGTCAACCAAGGGCTTACTCAAATATCAGCAACCTGTCCTTGACCTAACAGGCTTATATCCCTTATTCGATGATATCCTCACCCCTGACCGTACAGGCTATCTCAAAACATCGCCTGATTACTTTGCAACCTATGCCAATATTGAGGCACTCAAAATCCAAATTGGCGATCACTACTATGATGATGTCATTTGTGCTAATCAAAAAGGATATATGAGTATCATGCGTGTCCCGATTGATGCCTTATCTGTCTATGATCCATTCGAGCGTCCGCAATTTTTAGCCGATTATAAAGATGATATTGCCACGTATCCTAAACTAACCTCAGACATCGTACCCGACGCAGTAGTTGTCTCGCTGACGGAATTACCCGATGTCATTAACCGTCTTGAAACATTCACAGATAATTAGGCTATACTACTAATTGAGAGTTTGTTAGTTTTGAAAGGGTCACTATGATAGCATCACAGCCACAAGGACAAGACGCACTCCATATGGATGAAACATCCTATCTTGTCTTTGAGAGCAAAAATGAGCAAAAACATGAATTTGTGGATGGGCAAGTCTATGCGATGACGGGTGCTAGCTGGAATCATAATGTGATTTGTCAAAATGTTGCTACCACTTTGAACAATCAGTTAGCGGATAGTCCTTGCGTGGTCGTCGCAAATGATTTGCGTCTAAAAGTAGAATCAAAAAATGTATCATTTCGTTATCCTAATATTATGGTGATTTGTGATGAACCACAATTTGTAGAGGGTCGTGATGATACGATTTTGAATCCGAGCGTGCTTGTAGAAGTATTATCGCCATCGAGTGTCGTTGTCGACCATAATGTGAAACTTGATGAGTATACAAGCATTAATAGTGTTCAAGAATACATTATGATTGCACAAGATGAAGCAAAAGTTGAACGCTTTCAACGTCAAGTAACAGGGGGCTGGTTATATAGTAATGTTAAGGGATTAGACCAGATAATAACCTTATCCTCAATTAATTGTCAGATCAATCTCGAAACAATTTATAACAAAATTATCTTAAAACGTTAAATTTAGTATAAGAGACGGGCATTGAAGCACGTCCCTTGAATCTAGTTATTGCCTATAACGCTACCTTAGCGCGGAAACTCGTCAGATCATCTAGCATGATGTCAGGCTTGGATGCAATCAATACGTCACGTTCTTCAAAACCTGTAAAGACTGTCACGACTTGTGCGCCGATAGCACGCGCACACAGCACATCATTAACGGTATCGCCAATAACGATAACATTTTCAGGCGCAATATCATGACGCGCTTTAGCAATGGCACGGTCTAAGGCGAGTTTTGGTAAATCATTACGATTATCGGCTTCACTGCCATACGCTCCAACGACAAACATCGCAGGATCAAAACCGGCTGCCTTCAATTTGACAGGGGCAGTTAATGAGGTGTTGCCCGTAACAAGACCCAACATAATATCATCCCGTTGATCGAAGTAAGTGACTAATTCTTGAGCGCCATCTAAGGCTTGCACATCAAAATTGCCAATAATTTTTGCCATATTTTCTGCAAAAGCACGCTCAAATGTTGGCATTTTTTGCCCAATTTGTAAGCCTGTGATGCCGTGTGGCTCAAGCACCTCACGCAAGATTTGCCAATCAGTTTTGCCACCAAAGGCATGCGTGCGAACATTACCTGCTGTGCCAAAAATTTCTTCCATCGCTAATGCTTTCGCTTCACGACTCGCTCCCTTAGAATGAAGCAATGTACCGTCAATATCAAAGAGTAGTAACTTTCTAATCATCAAGATTGATCCTCTATTATCATGTCTGAAAATTATCAGTATAGGATAGCATGACTGCTATCGTTGCAAAAAGTAGATATATCATACCTGAAAAAAATTAACGGTGTGCCTATCAAATTTAATCTATTCTGAACAATCGGAGGGCAAACGCAGGACACGATTGCAGAACTGATGATGTTGGTTATACTGATTAAGGCTACAATAGTAAGCATGTTTGAAAGAATACGGATTTTATCGCGCATGAAAAAATTATCTTTAATGCTACTCGTGCTGGTTTTGGGCTTGGCAGCCTGTAACACGCCATCCGATGAAGCAATCATTGAATTACCAGCAACGGATACACTCCAACCTATTCCGAGTTTGACGCAGCGTTTAACAGCAACCATCCGTCCAACCAGTACGGATATACCGACCTTTACGCCGACGGCAACCTTAACACTCATTCCGCCTACACCGAGTGATACGCCCACACCAACGCTAACACCAACGGTTGTGGGTATTATCAGTGCGATTGAGCGCATTAATGTGCGGAGTGGACCAACAACAAATGATCCTGTTATTACAGGGTTGAACGCAGGATCAGGTGTTCAGATTATTGGGCAAAATACAGACGGATCATGGTATAACATCCGTATTTTAGAATCAGGCTTAGAAGGCTGGATTGCCTCGCGCTTTGTCCGTGTCGAAAATACACCAACGCCGTTCCCTACACTGACACCATCACCTGATTTAACAGCACTATTCTTAGGGACACCATTGCCACCCACACAACTGGTTTCAGGGCGTGCAACGGCTACACCACCCAACCAAGTCCAAACAGGGACGGCTGTTTCAGGGCGGGCAACTGTGCCACCGATTCAGACAGAAGGGGCATTACCCGGTGTACCAACAATTGATAACAGTGCAATTTTCCAGACCGCAACCGCTTTAGCAGGGGGCGTATCATCCCCGACCAGTGCTGTAGTTGGCAATAATCCAACACAAGATCGCGTTGTTACTGTCGATGCTACACAAGCGACAGCAAGCGGTGTTACTGCGACCCGAGGAGTTGCACCCTCATCCACGCCAACAGGGCGAGTGGTACGTATTTTTGCTTATTGTGATGATCCACAATTTGGTGCATTGAGTAGCGTGCCTGTGGTACGTGCAGGAGATCGTATCGAAATTTGGTGGGGTTGGATTGCCAGCACCGAAGACCAAGTGACAGATCATATCGAAGCCTCTAACTTGGAATTATCCATCAATGGCGAAGCAATTATCAACCCCAATAGCTTTGTAGGCGACATCCAACCACTTGGCAGTTCATCTTATATTGCCTACTGGGAAGTGCCTTATGGACCTTTATCATCAGGGGAATATATCATTGCTTATCAAGTGACATGGGATACGGCTATCTATGACGGCACGAGCTTCTATGGACCCGAAACAGCCAATCCATTCGAGCAAGAAAGTTGCACGATCACTGTTAATTAGCGTAAAAAATTAAATCTGCTAGCGACGTAGGGACACGGCATGCCGCCTCCCTACAGTCTAGTTTTAGTGATGAGGTAGAGACGCGGCATGTTACATCTAATGTTCAGAAATCTCATTCACTTGGAAATATTGTTGGCTCGTACAAATCGGCAGTGACACGTTCTGTTCGGCAAACTAAACCGCATATGATAATTTGGCAAGCACGCTATTACGATACGATCATTCGTAGCCAAAAGAGTTTAAACCGCATACGAGAATATGTCATATACGCTGTATGTGAAATAGACGATCCGTGAAATGGTTAAAATAGCGTGTATTTATCATGATATTCAGCTAGTCAGCCATCATCATTTCAGCTAAAAACGAATATGAATGAGTTATTCCATTTATGCGAGTTTTGCGAGAGAATCGTATGCTATTTTTCATTGATTTTCTCTGTGCCTTTGAGCCTTTGTGGTGAAAATTGCTTTAAAATATGTTTTTAGGCAAATCATTCCACATATGACGTAAGATACATACCATTGCTTGACAGGTCACTATTTTTAGCGTATTCTAAAATTACTTGCTCAAGCAACTAAATTCTAATATGACTCGACACGACGACATCAATAGCATCAACAACGCTACAGCATTCATCATATTACGCACAGCACGCCTCTTACGCTTTCATCTGAATAAAGTGCTAGAAGATGCAGAGTTAGGTATCAGTGCAGAACAGTGGTTTATCCTATTTAAGCTATGGGAAACACCTGACGTACCACAAAATGCCCTTGCTGACCCTGTCCTCAATGATGAACCGAATATCACACGTCTACTCAATGCCTTAGAAGCACAAGGTCTTATCACTCGGACAGTTGATACACAAGATAAACGGCGCAAACTGATTTCACTATCTAGTAAAGGGCATGCCATGATGGAAGATTTTCTGCCAGAGGTTGCTGATATTCGTAAACAGGTATTCACAGGCATTGCAGATAATGAAATTGAGCAGTTGGTCGATATGCTAAATCGTGTTGAGAACAATATCATATAAAATTTTTTAAATAATTACTTGCTTTAGCAATTAATATCAAAACTGCACTCATCTATAGAGAGGATAAACATAATATGGAAGTCACTTTTTTGAACTGGAAACTATCCTTTGAGCGTGTTTTCTTTGATGAACCAACTCTCGCCACCATGTACGACAGTGCCGCTAATCGTTGGGAAAAATCCGTTAAGCGAATGGGCTATTTAGAAGCCTATGCACAATTATTCGCAGGGCTTAGGCAAACGCCTCTATTATCTCATTTAGCCCAGAATAGCACTATTTTGGATGCAGGTATTGGAACAGGTGCTTTAAGTTCTGCTTTATTGGAACACATGCCAGATATACATTTACATGGTGTTGACATAGCGCCTCAGATGCTCACCGTCGCACAAGCAAAACTAAAAGCAGAGGGTCAATTTAGGCAAGCAAGTATCACAGAGCTACCGTACGCTGATAACTCATTTGATATGGTCATGAGTGCGCATGTGCTAGAACATATTTCTGACCCTACGAGGGGATTTCATGAGGTATTGCGCATCCTTAAACAGGGGCAACCCTTTGTGATTGTGGCAACAAGAGTCTGCCTTGTGACCCGTGTTTTAAGCCTCAAGTGGAACTTCCAACCCATGACTGAAAATAGTGTTACGCAGATGCTCATAGATGCAGGGGCAACTCAAATCAACATAATACCTCTGACACAATCACGCAAAATGACCCGCATGAGCTTGGTCTATACAGGCATTAAAGCATAAATATTTTACATTATTGATGACACAGCAAAGGACAATCAGAATGATTACTATTCGCGTAAAATTAGCTATCCAACCAGACCGTATTGAAGATTTTCATCAAGCAATAGAGACTGATATTAGCGATGCCCATAATTTTGAGGGGTGCTTGCATTATCAGTATTATGCAGACCGTAACGCATCGAACAGTTTCTTGCTTTATCAAGAATGGGAATCTCGGTCAGCATTTGACGCATTTTATCAATCAGACACATTTAAGCAAATAGGTAGCGTATTATTCCCAATGATTGAAGGTAAACCTGAGAGTATCTATATAGATGGTACACGCTTCGAGATAGGATAGTCACATGTGAAACCGAAATTTACTAGCCAGAAACACCAGTGACAATTATTATATTAATAACGCTGTATGTGAAATAGACGATCCGTGAAATGGTTAAAATGGCGTGTATTTATCATGATATTCAGCTAGTCAACCATCATCATTTCAGCTAAAAGCGAATATGAATGAGTTATTCCATTTATGCGAGCGAATCGTATGCTATTTTTCATTGATTTTCTCTGTGCCTTTGAGCCTTTGTGGTGAAAATTGCTTTAAAATATGTTTTTACGCAAATCATTCCACATATGACATCATATATAATCCTGCACGCTGGGTAAGTGATAAATTCTATAGTAAATAATGTTACTCTGGCAGCACCTTACCGGGATTCAAAATGCCGTTGGGGTCAAATGTTTGCTTGATGCTTCGCATTACATCTAAGGCTGCACCATGCTCTTGTTGCATATAGGCAACTTTACCAATACCAACGCCATGCTCCCCTGTCGCTGTTCCACCTAGCGCAATTGCACGCTCAATGATGGCGCGATTAACTGCCTTAACAGCCATGAGATCATCGGCATTACTGTAGGGTAATGTTAGATGAATATTGCCATCCCCTGCATGACCGATAAAAGCTGCTTGCATATTATATCTTGCCAATTGTTCTTGACCAAAAGCGATAATTTCAGGATACTTGCTAATGGGCACAGCAACATCCATCACCTGAAATTTCTTATCAGGGTTCATGCGTACAATGGTTTCATAACTGCTATGACGTGCTTCCCATAACTGTGCTTGTGCTGTACGGTCTGTGATCGGAATGTATGAGATACAGGCGAGTTCTTGACAAATTTCACGCACAATTTCAATATCGGTTTGCATCGCATCCTCGTGGGCATTATAGACTTCCATAAAGAGCGATGGATTGGCTTCAATTTGTAATCCACCACGAATGAGCATGGTTGTTGCAATGCTATCGAGAAATTCGAGTGCTGCGACATCAATGCCACTACCTTTGATAGCGACAACAGCTTCGACGGCGGCTTCAATCGATGCAAACGAGGCAATCATCGTGGTGCGAAATTGTGGCACAGGCGCAATCTTGAGTGTCGCTTCTGTGATAATACCGAGTGTGCCTTCGCTACCGACAAATAATTGCAATAAATTATAACCAGCCGATTGCTTCACACTCCGTGAGCCAACAGTAATCAAGCGACCATCCGCGAGAGCAACTTGCATCTTGAGGACATTATCTTTGCTTGCACCATACTTAACCGTGCGAATCCCTGCGGCATTGTTGGCTAACATCCCTCCGATTGTCGCGTTAGCACCGGGGTCAGGTGGGAAAAACAAGCCGTATTTAGCAATTTCACGATTGAGGTCTTTATAGGGTTTGCCAGCTTGTACCGTTACCTGAAAATCATCAGCGTGCATCTCGACGATAGCGTCCATTTTGGCGAGGCTCAGTAAGATACCGCCATGTACCGGAATGGGATTACCTTCTAAAGATGACCCTGCGCCCCAAGGTGTTACAGGGATATGGTGTTCATTGGCTAATTTGAGGATGTCAGCGACTTGCTGTGCTGTTCTTGCCCATACAACGACTTCTGGCAGATGCGCCTCATGAAAACTTTGATCGTGGCTATGGAGTTGCCGTTCAGAATCGCCTGTGCTGAGATTATCTTCTCCTACAATGGCTACTAATTGATCGAGAATCGTCGTATGAATTTCGGTGAATATCACCATCGTGTTGTTGCTCCCAAGAATCAGATGAATTATCGGCTAATGGTAGCATTTTTCGTGAGGGAAGGCGATGAAATGGTTTGTTAGATGTTGTAAGGACACCCGATGCGGATGCCCCAAAGTAATGAGATTATATCAATTAATCGAGGAAGTTTTTAACGATGATACCAACCAGCAAGCCCAGTGCAAAGGTGATGAGGACTGTTCCCCAAACATTATC
>JBAUIA010000050.1:0-1632 GCA_049680565.1 Phototrophicaceae bacterium | reverse complement strand
GTATTATACAGTGTGTTTTCATCTAGTAAGATTAAAGTTCGATCCAAATTGTAACGTGTTGGTGTTCCACGCACGACCAATTCTACTGCTGATAGGTCATTAATATCTAAGAGACTGGTGGCATCTGCGCCAAATAAATCGACACGGAAAGCCGTTGTCTCGTTGGGCAAAAGCTGGTGTACAAAATCTACAGCTGCATTGCTTTCACCGATACGATTACCATCTTCATCACGAAAAATAGCAGTAATTGTCACATGAGAAGGGTAAACATCTAAATTTTGTACCACACCAATCACACTAACTAAACCTTGCCAACGACCATCAAACCGAGAAATTTCGAAGGCTTCGGGAACAAAACCAATCGGTATATCAGGAACATAAACGACAGACACTTGATCAACTGCTAAGAGTGAACGATCTAATGTACCACGATTGAGTGCCCCTTCAGCTAATGACCCTAGCGGTAAATCAATATAAAATTCAGTTGTGCTTGTTGTTAGGAATGCTTCAGTCGGCGGGTCTGGTGGCATCACATCTAATACAATACGCCAACCATTTTCGGTGTTGACCATTTCTTGAGTGAGGGACTGTGGGTAACTCCCTAATGAGGTTAACCAATCGAGTGTGATATTTGCAGTAATATAGTCACCATCTTGAACTAAATCAGTAATAAAAAGATTTTCTAATTTTGCGAATGAGGCAACAATACCTCCTCGAATAGAGAGATAACGCATGTATTCATCAAGTGTCAGATCAGTTTCTAGCCAATCATAACTTTCGACAAATCGTTTGAAGTCAATATCGTCATAGTAATTTAGCAATATCGTTTCGGGTGAGGTTGTATATTGACGATAGCTCAAGCCGATTCCAGCTAATGAAGCTAAAACTATCAAACCTAATAGTGTGCTATAAATACGACGACGTATATGCAAATCAAGCTTGATTTGTACACGGTCAGTATATTTATGCCAAAATTGCCAACTGTTATCAGATTGATAATCTGGAACTATGGACTGATTAACAAGCCATCCTTGTAGCCATCCACGATTAACAAACCAGTTAATGCCAAACCAGTTGGAGGGTCGGATAGGGACAAAGGCAGTAAATAGAAACAAAAAGGCAGTTACAAAAAGGCTACTAATCGGTAAAATGCCCCACATAAGGCGTTGCCAATCAGGATAAGCTGTTTGTGGAATTGCGTTAGGGAGTGGGGGGACATCGGCACGTTCCCAAACCATGATACCATTATCCAATGCTCCTAAGCGATGCCAACCGTAAAAATGTAACACAGGATCATAAAACCCATCATTGCTGAAAATATATTTTAGATTATAGCGTTGTGGGTTACTCAAGATTTGATGTAATGTGCCAAGTCCGGGTAGTTCTTGATACTTTGCGCCATCCATCCGTTCAATTGGTGTAGTTGTCATTTCTGGTAGGCGACGTGCGCTATGATAATTACCCTCGACATTGAGAGCCAAAGTTTGAGCACTGAGCCATGCCAGTTGATCGCCAAAACCTAAAGTCATATAACGCCAATTATCGTGATTATCTTTTGCTAAAAATTCGACAATTGGTGTCATATCCAAATTGTCAGGTTGGAAACTACGAAATTGGGTCAAGTTTGCCACG
>JBAUIA010000049.1:0-11043 GCA_049680565.1 Phototrophicaceae bacterium | reverse complement strand
TGTTTTAACATCTAGCGTTATAAAGCATCATTCTTATCAATAGCTGAGTCGTTACTAATTTTTTCCTCAGCATCCAGCACTCAGTACAAAAATTCTGTTTAAGGGTTTCCTGTACCTTGATTACTCTGACTTAAAGCTAAGTGCGTAACATCAGTGATTAAGAATAGTAATTTTGAATAGGTATAAGCATAACACGCTCCGTCAAGATGGGGCAAAACAATTATCTTTTTGTGATAGCGCTGCCAACATCATCGAAAAATTCAAAACCCCCTATTTATGTCTATCAATACGCATTTTGGATGACAATAGGCAAACCTAGTCGTTTTAAACCATAGTTATTACTCTTGATAAGTGGTTGGCGTAGATCATGTTCGTAGAAATCAAATTGCACACGACGATTGCGATAAATTGAGAGAATGCCAAAAATACGTTGTGTGGGTTGCATCATCTTCATGATGGGATGCACCCATGCCGGTCCTGCAATACTGGCAATCAAATCGCCTACATCTGTTTGCCCTAAATACTCAGGGGTCGCAAAAAGATGGGTATGCACTTCAATCTCACCCACATCTAAGGTATCGCGTTCAGCAGCAAGCACGGAGTCTTTGGTGCCAAGTCCTTCAAAAATAAAATCGCTGATCTCATAGACTACATTCAGTTTATCAGGAGTCATACCTGCCACTTTGACTGTCACCAAAGCAACACTTTCATTGACACGCCGTTGCCGTTTTGATAAACCTGCACGAATGGTAGCAAGTGCTGTATCGCTGACGGTAAATGCTGCGGAGGCATTTATATCCAAGTCATAGAAAATATCTAATGGATGCGCCTCACGCTCTAAGCGGTGTAATAAGTCGATTCGCCGTTTTTCAATCGTAAATGCGTCCATACAATAACTCGTTATCGTCTGTTTAAGTACTATCTATTATACACAATCAACCTAGCATTTATTGAAATGGATTGCAGTCGTTATACTAAACACTTTATATGAATTAGACTGTTGAAAAATCATCAAACTAAGCTAAATAAGAAGCCTTGCTCTTAGCTTTCAGCTAGTTATCTTTTTTCTGACAATAGATTGTACTCAGGAAAAGGATCTAGTCATGTTCGATAAATGTACGGATATCACTTAATTTTCTTCGTGCTTTCGTGTCTTCGTGGCGAAAAATCACTTTAGAATATACTTTTTAGCCTACTTCAGTTCACATCCGACGTACTAAAAAATTTACTTACGACTACAATCGAAATAAAATCGCACGTATTGTTTATACGCTATAGAAAGTGGTCTCATGCCAATCTCCAAAGATTTTCAAGGTCGCCTATATCCATATCTGGATAAAATTGTTGCCGAATTTGGTACGCCATTTCACATTTATGACGAAAATGGGATTCGTGAAACAGCTTTGCGCTTAAACGCCGTTTTTAGCGATTTTTCATTTCGGGAATACTACGCAACCAAAGCCTTGCCTAATCCTCACATTTTAGCCATTTTGCGCGATGTAGGCTGTGGTTTCGACTGTAGCTCGATTGCAGAATTGCTGCTTGCTCGGCAAGTGGGTGCAACAGGCGATGATATTATGTTCACGAGCAATAATACCTCCCATGCAGAATTTGAAGTTGCGTTGGCAAATGGCGGTGCAATTATCAATTTGGACGATGTCGCTTTATTAGAGCGCTTGCCGACGCGCCCAGAGCGAATTAGCTTTCGTCTAAATTCGGGTAATGATATGGGCAATAGCATTATCGGCAAACCTGAATCGGCAAAATTTGGGATTCCGCGTGAGCGCATCATGGATGCCTATCGTGCAGCACAAGCATATGGTATCCAACGTTTTGGATTGCATACAATGGTTGTTTCCAATGAATGTGATATACGCCCCCACTTAGACTCCATTGCTGGTTTATGTCAACTTGCCCAAGCCTTACAACATGAGTTAGGTATCCGTTTAGAATTTATCAATATTGGGGGTGGCTTAGGGATTCCTTACCATCCTAATGAGCCAGTGCTTGACTTAGAAGCCTTCGCAAATGGGATACGCCAACTTTGGCAAGATTTTGAATTAGAAGATGTCGCCTTATTGATGGAATCAGGACGGTATATGACAGCCCCACATGGCGTTTTAGTGACGCGCGTTATCAATCGCAAAGAAAGTTATCGCACCTATATCGGTGTTGATGCCAATATGTCCGCCTTGATGCGTCCAGCGATGTATGGCGCATATCATCACATTGATGTTTTGCCTAAAAGCGTTACCGCCGTAACGGAAGTTGTTGATGTGGTTGGTGCATTATGTGAGAACAACGATAAATTTGCGATTCAGCGTACCTTGCCGATCACTGCTCCTGATGATCTTATGGTGATTCATGATACAGGCGCTCATGGTCATGCGATGGGCTTTAACTACAACGGACGCTTACGCCCTCAAGAATTATTATTGCGTGCAGATGGCACAGTTGCACGTATCCGCCGCGCTCAAACATTAGATGATTATTTCGCAACCCTACAATTTGAATCCCACACACTGCCTTTATCATAAAATTTGGCGTGCTATGTATTTGATATGGCACGCCACGCAACTTATAGTTTTGGCTTAGATATAGAACACTGAAAAGACACTTTACTTTTTAACTTTATGACCCATAATGATCTTTATAAATACACTAATAGGTTTAGAAAATCTTAAAAATACATCAAGGAGAGCCTAATGGCAATTGTACAAGGGGATTATGTCTATCTGCGTCCCTATGAAATGGACGACATCGACATCGTTTTAGCAGGGGCGAATGAACCTGTTGGCGCACGCCTGACAGGGACACATGGTGGCGGATTCACACGAGAGCAAATCGAGCGTTACATTCAGATGAATATTGATGCTGAAATGGGTAGTCGTTATGGCTGGGTCATTTGTCGAACTGAGGATGATACCGTTGTTGGCGAAGTGGTCATCAATGAAGTCGATAATGATAATCATAATGCGAGCATCCGCATTGCCTTATACGATCCAAAATATTTCGGCAAAGGATATGGCACAGCAGCGATGCGCCAAGCAATTGATTATGTTTTCAGAAATAGTGATTTACATCGGATTTCATTAGGAGTTTATGCGTTTAATCCCCGTGCGATTCATGTCTATGAAAAAGTCGGTTTTACACTCGAAGGCACATTGCGTGATACGCTCTATTGGGATGGAGAATATCATGACGAGTATGTCATGAGTATCCTCAGAACAGATTGGCATTAAAGCATATAATCTGTATAAACCTTGCAGAAATAAAAGAGCATCTCAACATTGTTGAGATGCTCTTTTGCTTATAAGCTGTATAGACCGTAACGCTTTGGCGCTTAGTTCTCAGTTGTGAGTACACGATTATTATTGACAGCAATTTGACGTGGTCTGCTTGCTTCACTTTTTTCGAGTGTTAGCATCAAAACACCATCTTGATAATTTGCCTCAACCTTATCGCTATCGACAGATTTTGGTAAACGGATACTACGTTCAAAGCGTCCATAATAGCGTTCGTTAAGCAAGGCGCGTGACCCTTCTTGCTGTTCACTACGATTAATCTCAGCCGTGATGGTCAACACATTTTCATGCAAGGTGATGTCAATGTCTTCGGCGTTAATACCGGGCAGATTGGCTTCTACCTGATAATGTTCATCTGTCTCGGTGACATCAAGTGCTAATGCGTTACTACTTGTTGTCCATTCGTTATCCGTCATACGACGATTCATATCGTTAAATGCACGATCAAGTTGGCGTTGCATATCAACGATTTCGTTAAATGGATTCCAGCGTACAATACGTGACATAGTGAAACCTCCTAATTGAAAAAGTCGATTCATTTTATGTGTTACTTCATCCATATCTTAGCTGGTAATTGTATGAAAACTTTATGAAAAGTATCAGAAAAATATATACAATCATCAGAAATATATCAGCAAAAAAAGACATACACGATTGTATGCCTTTGCAATGTTATTTCTGATTGGTATTGTCACTTTTTATTTAGATGTAACTGTCCCGAAGAAGCTACCTGCAATCCCTAAGGTAATCCCAAATATCAAATGTGAAACAATTTCAGCGTTGGTATAGACGAGTGAATCAATTTGATTTTCAGGGGTGATGAGCGGTAATCCAAAGGCTGATATAACCCACAGGACAACTGCGAATAAAATACCTGCTACGAACCAAAAACCGCGTGGCATCTTCGGCATGACCAAAGCAAAAATCGCCCCATAAATTGCGCCTGTGATAAGGTGCATGACTGTACCAAGCCCAATCGCTAATGTTGCACCTGCTCCTGTTGCCCACGCAGCATCACGCAATACAATACTTGCAATGAATCGGGGTGATAAGAACGGGTCACGCCCTGTGACGAGCGCCAAGATACCAATAACAATAATGATACCCACTGCACCAATAATCCCTGCGATGACACCTGTGCTGACTGATAATGTCCCAAAGTAATTCTGGGGCGTTTGCTTGCCACTTTCAGCCGATGCTTCTTTCATAATCTGACGATCAGATTTCATTTCTTGCGACGACATAATTTTGTTTCCTAACTAACAACTACATACAATTTTGGTGATGTAAAAGACTATCTCTTTAATCCAATTTACAATACATCAATAGTTTTAATTTACGGCAGTTACATAATAAATAGATAAAAATTTATCGAGCGCTCATAGCTTGTTTATGTGTTACCCATTCTAAAAATGCCTTGCTTGTTATTGATTGTGAATCAAAAAAGCGCAAGATGATCCATGCGCTTTGATAAAATAAACTACCGTTACGGCAGTAACGGTAGTTTGAATTAAGTGTTACTTTTTAGCTCATCGAGGAGATATTCCAAGTAGTCAATTGCTTTGATTTTTTCACCTTTTGATAAGTCAAATAATTGTTCTTCGAGCTTCATCAAAGTCTTACTTTGAATATCGGCAAATTTCAATTTTGGCTTATCGGCTTTAGGGGGTTTTTCTTGCTGGAGCAAATGCAAATAATCTTCAAGCAGGTTCTCAGGGAAACGGTCTTTGAGGGCAAGGCGAATTGCATTGCGAATGGTATTGGTTTCATCAGGCGCGATGATATTGCTGCGAATGAAATTCTCTGACCAATCAAGATCATCAGCAATTGTCCATACGATTTGTGGCAAGCGTAATAAGCGCCGAAGATGACGGAGTTGTCCCACATCGCTAATGCCCATTGCGTTGATGAGTTGCTCGCCCATGCCGTAGGGGACTCGGTACTGATTACCATCGGCGACTTGTGCATAATAGGTTTGCTCATGATCGACATCAGCAAAGTCTTCAAAGGGCTTATCCTCACTGAGCATATCAATTAGCAATAGGGCAAATTGACGCGCCTTACCAATGGCATTTAGATCAGCCCGTGCATTGTTCTCGGTGGCTTGCCGCCAAATGCTAATACCATCGACTTGACGGGCAGGAATCTTTTGCCACTCATTACCGCGCAAGCGCCAATTTAAGAGGTGATAGGCTAGCCAACGTCGTTCACCTGTTTCAATTTCCCATAAGCGCCCTTTTTGAGCGATTGAGATAGGATTGATTAAGCCATCACGACGAATGCTAGCAGCAAGTTCAACCACAGGCATGAGCGCCCGTTCTTTGGGGGCAACTTTTTTCGTATCAATTTGATCGAGTTGTTCATCGTTATCGCTACCCACAGCATCAATGCCTGTTACCCGTGCTGTTGATTCGCCAGCGAGATAGGCATCAATCGGGAAGTTTTCTTGGTTACTTGCTTCACGCCGTTCCAGATTGATTTCATCCAACCAACGTTGGAAAAAGAGCGCCATTGATTCTTCATCAGATAAGCCTGACCAATATTGCCGAACCGATGCAGGAATCGCTCGGCGTGGTTGGGTCGCATTAGGCGTGATAGCATCAATTTCGGTGAGGTGAATTTTCTCACGATTGCGCCCTAACTTTGCAAACGGATCATCATGCCCCACACCACTCCCATAAGCGACATCTGCAATATCGGATGCCGACATCCCCCCGAAAGGGCTTGTGGCTTCGTTGCTGCCTAATTCGCTTAAGATGTCATCTGGGTTATCACCACGATCTCTACGTTTAGCCATTGTTGACTTTCTCCTTCACAGTGCGAACAACTTTCCACGCATCGGCTGCTGCGGGATGGTCATAGGCGTAACGGAAAATGCTGCGCTTGCGTGATGTGGCTTCTTCCCAAACGACACTCATGGGTAACGGATTCCAGACAAGATCGCCGAAGCCTTTACGGAGTGATTTGAGTTTTTCTTGATGTTCCAATGTCTTGCTGCGGAACTTGGTTGGGATGATGCCTGTCAGTTTAATTTCACCCAATCCTTGTTGTTTCTTTTGGTCGCTGTAGCCTGTTGTATTTTTGATGCTAGCCACCAAACCGTCAAAGCTCAGATAGGTCACTTCGGTTGGATAAATGATATGGTCGGTTGCGAGGTAAATCATCGCATGTAAGGTCGATGGGGTTGGGCTGGTATCGAAGATAACATAATCGACAATATCAGCTTGTGACAATTCCATCATGCGTGTGCGAATACCAAAAGGTTCACCTTCCATCGCTTGCGAGATAAGGCGCGTTTCACGGTTGCCACGCACGATGAATAATTTGCCTGTGTTAGGCATTTTGCCATTAGGCAAGGCATAAGAATCAGGGGGGATGGTTTCGACAATACCGGGTTCTGTAAATTCAGAATCGCGCACGAGTAAATCATATAAAGCATGAGCTTTGTTCAAGCCATAACTGATCGTCAAATGCCCTTGCGGATCAGCATCAATCATCAGCACACGGTGACCCATAATCGCCAAGCCTGCGCCGATTGTTGCTGCGAGTGTGGTCTTGCCCACCCCGCCTTTTTCGTTCAAAAATGTGATTACTTTCATGTTGCTCTATCTCCGTGTCTCTTGTTTTGGGATGCAGTTTAGACTTCTCTATTGTACAGGTTTTCATCTAATTTGAAGCGTTCAATCATGGTTTGTTTTTTTGTGATGCTCACCCCGTCAGTATAAAAATCACAAAATGACTTGCAAATTAATAGACACAATTTTACCATATATTGACCTATTTTATCTATACGGTATAGATACAGTCTTAATATATTTACACTTCTTTATAGGTATTCGACTTGGTGGGGCAGGTGGGACAATGTCATCTGACGGGGTGTGATGCAATTCATTACAGACGATAACTTATCACACTTAATGAAGAAAAACTTATCACTATTAATGAGCAACTGACTCATATAACTTATCACGATTATCAAATGGAAGTCGCAACACGATAAGACGATTCAGCGTATACTGAGTAAGATGAAATCACGGCAATATCGCTCATCATCATTAGGTTCAAGGAGAGAGTTTATGTTAGCGTTTGAAGCAACGACTGTCATTAATGCCTCGAAAGAAGCTGTCTGGAATGTCTTAACAGATGTTCAACATTTTGTTGATTGGGAACCCAATATCAAGCAAGTTGAAGGACATGCTGCACTGGGCGAAAAGATTACTGTCCATACCAAATTGAGTGAGCAAGCATTCCCTGTAACGGTAGCAGAATTTGTGCCATACCAAAAAATGGTGTGGGCAAGTGGACTACCTTTAGGTCTATTCAAGGGACAACGTACATTCACCTTAACAGAAGTTGCAGATGGTGTTCGTGTTCACACGCGTGAGGAATTTACAGGTTTATTGCTCCCACTTTTCAGAGGTCAAATCGGTGATCTTCAACCCAGTTTTGATACATTTGCTAAATCTTTAAAAGCGCGTGTTGAAGATAATTAGCTTACACATGCAAAATCGATTCAAGATAATAACGAGCAAGCCACAATTGAATAGCTTATTGCATCGCATCCGATGACTTATCATAGTCGGATGCTTTTTTTATGGCTACACTAGTCTATGATGGTGACGTATGTGATTGGGTTATTAAATGATTGAATATCAAGATGTATTGGTAATTGGTGCTGGTTTATCTGGGATTGCAGCAGGCTACTATCTTCAAAAAGAACATCCTCAAAAAACTTATGCCATTTTAGAAGGGCGCGATACGATTGGCGGTACGTGGGATTTATTTCGCTATCCGGGGATTCGATCTGATTCGGATATGTATACACTCGGTTATACATTTAACCCTTGGAAAGCTGATAGTCCAATTGGCGATGGCGCAACCATTTTAGCCTATATCAAAGAGACGGCGCGTCAATTTGGGATTGACCAAAAGATACGATTTAATCATCGCGTTTGTGATTTGTCGTGGTCATCGACAGCACAACAATGGACGGTTAGTATCCAAAAAGGCGACGACACGATTCAGCAAATGACCTGTAATTTTCTGATGATGTGTACAGGCTATTATGATTATGATGCAGGGTATACGCCTCAATTTTCTAATCGAGAAGTGTTCCAAGGCGAGATTATTCACCCGCAACAATGGACAGATAATATCACTTATCAAGATAAAAAAGTGATCGTGATTGGCAGTGGTGCAACAGCCGTGACACTTGTTCCGGCACTCGCTGAAAAAGCAGCGCATGTGACGATGTTACAACGGTCACCATCTTATATTTTCCCGCGTCCATCTGATGACCCTCTGGCACGCTGGTTCTATAAAAATCTGCCTGAAAAACTAGCGTATAAGATCATTCGCTGGATGGCTATTGGCTTCGGAATTTATAATTATACGCTCTCCCGTTGGATACCAGATGTCGTTGCCTCACGGATGATTGATATGGTTCGGGAAGAATTAGGCGATGATTATGATGTCGAAACACACTTTACACCGACTTATAATCCTTGGGATCAACGCATTTGTATGGCACTAGATGGAGATTTATTTGCTGCAATTCGAGAACAAAAAGTGACGATGGTTACAGACTCAATTGACCATTTCACTGACAATGGACTTGCCTTGCAATCAGGCAAAACAATCGAAGCGGATTTAATTGTGACTGCGACAGGCTTAAATGTGAAATTTTTAAAAGGGATTACAGTTCGTATTGATGAGCAGGTCATCGACTTATCACAGACAACCAGCTACAAAGGAACGATGCTATCAGGGATTCCAAATTTAGCAATTTCGTTTGGCTATACCAATGCCTCTTGGACATTAAAATCGGAATTGATTTGCCAATATGTATGTCGTTTGATGGCTTATATGGATAAGCATCAGTATCAAACTGCCTTACCTAAAGAACCCGATTCGGATATTGAGCAAATGCCGTTTGTGAACTTTTCATCGAGTTATATCAAACGCGCCGTGTCATCTATCCCCAAACAAGGCACGGATGATCCGTACAAAGTGTATCAAAATTATGTACTCGATACGATGATGTTGCGCTTCCGAAAATTGGATGACGGCACAATGATTTTTCAATAAAAGTAGATGCAAGCAGATAGTGTTATAAGTTGTGATAAGTGTTTAAATTGAGTAGCTTATAAGACGAAAAAGGTACACCGATGAGGCATAAATTATCCAATTATGGATTTTAGAGACTCATTTTTACAATCAATTATTTTTTGCTATACCACGCGAATGTTTTATGATTCATCTGAAGTTATCTCAATTTTAATAAAGCATCTGTAAAATGATTGAACATGACACATATCAGATTGAGGAACAATTCAAACATGCGGAAAATACTTGCAACAATCATGCTACTCAGTATTTTTACAGGCGTTGTTATGGCTCAAGATGACGCTACTGACGATGCACCGCTCCCGATTGGTTTATGGGATGCGTGCGAAACCCCAGATTTATCAGGAACAATTACTTTCGGTGCGCCACTGGGCTTAACAGGTCCGATTTCGATCTATGGAATACCTGAACAACAAGGGGTTGATCTCGCTATTGAAGAGATTAACGCATCAGGCTATCTCGGTGATGCAACGATTGAAATGATCTACGAAGATACCGAAGGCAACGCCCAACAAGCCATCGCTGCGATGACGAAACTCATTGAAGAAGATGAAGTGGTTGCTATTTTTGGTCCTTCATTATCGAGTGAAGCCTTTGCTGCTGATCCGATTGCTCAAGAAAATGGGATTCCTGCAATGGGTGTGACCACCAGCGCGATTGGGATTCCACAAATTGGCGATTATATCTTTCGGGGTAATTTGCCAGAACAAGTTTTGATCCCAATTATGGTTGAGCAAGTGCAAGACCTTTATGGGATTGAAAATGTTGCCGTACTTTATGGCGATGATGACGATTTCACGGTCACAGGCTACGATGTTTTCGTTGAAGCGTTGGATGCACTGAGCATCAATATCGTTGATGAAGCAACCTTTGCGCGTGGTGATGTTGATTTCAGTCCACAATTAACGGCACTCTTGCTTGATGAGAATGTGCCTGATGCACTAGTTGTTTCAGCATTAGGTGCGGAAGGTATCCAAATTATCATTCAAGCACGGTCACTCGGTTATGAGGGCTTGATCTTGGGCGGTAATGGCTTTAACTCGCCTGATATTGCAACCGAAGCGGGCGAGGATGCTGCCAATTTGATTGTTGGTGCATCATGGAATATCAGTGGTGGTAATGAACTCAGCTTACGCTATGTTGAGCTATTTGAAGCAACCTATGGTCGCCAACCCGATCAATTTGCAGTGCAAGCCTATACTGCCATGTGGCTTTACGCCACAGCAATCCGTTGTGAAGGGGCTGCTGATAGTGAATCTATCCGTGATGGCTTACTCAACATTGAAAATTTTGAAACACCACTTGGAGCATATTCCTTTGATGAAGAAGGCGAGCCGTTCCATCCGCCAGTGGTTCAAATTTTCGTAGATGGCGAATTTTTGCCACTGACACCTGAACTCGCAGGTGTTGATAGCGAATAGTATAAATCTATTTGGGAGGACGTAAGTTCTCCCTTATGCCCTTCATGACATCCCCTCAGAACGTGACACCACGTCGGAAAACGCGCATTGATAGCGCACAGACGAGCATTTGACCTCCGCACCCCCTATTGGTGACCTATTTTGAAAAAGTTTTGAGGCAAATCCCACACTTTTCGGTTTCTTTTTTGTAC
>JBAUIA010000048.1:0-44702 GCA_049680565.1 Phototrophicaceae bacterium | reverse complement strand
AACCCCTGTGACATCAAAATCATCTGGTATGTTGACCTCAAAGGGGTATCCCTTAACCTTGTTGGTAATCGGACAACAGATCAGCAAACCGACTTTACTATTATAAGATTTGGGCGACAAAACGAGTGCAGGACGACGACCTGCTTGTTCATGACCTGCCTGCGGATTGAATTCGAGCCAGATGGCATCGCCACGATCTGGAGTATACGCCATTACCAGACCTCATTTCCCATAGCATTGCCTGTATCGACTTCTTGATGCAGATTATCTGCGTTGACTTCTGCTAGTAATGCCTCTAGCTCATATTGATTGTTTTGAATGGGCACAATATGGATTTGTCCATCTATCACGCGAATTTCGACGGCGCTATCGCTATCTAAACCTGTTTGTTCAGCGAATGCTTTGGGAATACGTAGTGCTAGACTATTGCCCCATTTCTGTATCTTTACAATCATTTCCTCACTCCTAAATGTATCTACATTGTATCTACAATTATATCACTAAAACGAGATCATAAACCATCAATATATTATGATTTTGGGGCGTGAGGATCATAGATTCTATGATGAACATTTTTATGACTTTAAACCTATAAGGTCAGCCTAATATGGTCATATAAGCGCTTGAGGCTCATAAGATACCGTATAGTCGGTGTACGATAGAATCAATAAATGTCGATCATAAGGAATCCGAATCATGTTTAAATTTCTGAGCAAGTTATTCGCTGGTGTACCATCCATGGATATTGATACTTACCTCGCTGACTACCAAGGCAAAAATAATCATATTTTGATTGATGTGCGAACCCCTGATGAATTTAAGAGTGGTCATGTCGCAAAGGCTAAGAACATCCCTTTGAATACCATTAGCAAAAAAATGAAAAGTATCCCAAAAGATAAAACGGTTGTTTTGATGTGTCGAACAGGAAATCGCAGTGGGATGGCAGCGCGTCAACTGGCATCGGCTGGCTACGACAATGTGATTAATCTCAAGGGTGGTATTTTACGCTGGCAAGCGGATGGTCATCCTGTTAAATAACTTACACTATGGAAACGGTCTTAGATGCTTTAGATGAGCGCGTTTTCAGTATAAAAGCATACAACACCGATGATGTGACAATTCTCAAATTACAATCGCCTCTGGCTATGATAAAATGCGCTACGCATAATCATAACTGACTGCACAGGGGCGTAAACCACGATGAACCGTCAACTCAATTGGATAGTCGCGTTAGTAGCACTCACATTTTTGATGTTGGTGAGCATCAGCCCATTTTTGATCGATGCGATGCCGCTCACAGATGATGGTAATTTGCATGTATATCGCTCGATTGTGCTTGATGATGCGCTCCGCAATGGCGATAGTCTGTATCCGCGTTATGTGAGTGGACTCGCCTACGGCTATGGTGCATCCTTATTCAATTATTTTCCGCCAACGAGTTATTATCCGACAGTCATTTTTCATGCAATGGGCTTAGAATGGGTCACAGCATGGAAAGCCACAATGATTTTTTATGTTTTGCTTGCTGGATTTGGCGCATGGTTATGGTCAAAACAATGGATGGATGCTACGGGCGCATATGTGGCTGCTGCTGCCTATATTTATGCCCCTTATACCTTGTTTGATACAGTTACACGCGGGTCAAGCAATGAATTCGCAGGGATGGCATTATTGCCCTTTGCCTTATGGGGATTCACACGGTTAGCACGTTTGGGCAAACGCTCTGATTATCTACTAGCAATCATGACATATGCCCTCTTCATCATGGCACATAATGTGATGACACTCTATGGCTCGCTTTTATTAGTTGCCTATTGTGGATTACTGATCCTGACAAGCCAGCAAAAAACACGCTTGGTTCTTCAATTGGGGAGTGCGGGTATTTTTGCCGTTCTGCTGACCGCGTTTTTCTGGTTGCCCGCCCTCACAGAAACCGACTTCGTCAAAATTAATGGCGTACTCGATAACCTTGCCTTCATTGATGTGACCAATACCCTACGAACACTTGCTGATGTTTTTGCTTTACCACAAACGGCTGATCCTTCTCAACTACAAGCAATTGTGCCGATTAGCTTTAGTTGGATAGCGCTTATATTAGGAGCTATCGGATTCTTTTTACCTCAACCGAACACCACCGATAAAAAACCCATTTTAGGTTTACATCTATTTTCATTTATAATTTTATTGATTGTAACGCTTTCACAATTACCACTCTCAGCCGATTTATGGCAATCGGTGCGCCTCTTACAATATTCACAATTTGCATGGCGACCACTCAGCATTGGCAGTTTAGTTTTAGCTTTATTGGCAGGCGTTGGCGCGAGTTATATCATCCGATTACTACCTTCGCGTTTGAGCCAAGAAGTAGTTTTCGCTAGCCTATTAGCCCTCATTATGCTCTACAGTATGCCTTGGTTATATCGCCCTAGCATTGACCTCAACCCTATGACGCTTGCCGATGCACAAGCCTATGAAATCCGCTCAGAACAACCTGTCTTATCATCTTATGGGGAATATTTACCTGTTCAAACGCTGCAATCCGCCTTAGACCCGCTACGCTTTCAAGTAACTCCAGATCGCCTCTTATCGGATGACAACATAACTGTTTCTGACCTCAATCAACGCGGAACACGCCTCAGCGCAACTGTTGCAAGTGATGAAGCACGAACGATTGTTATTGATTGGCTCTATGTCCCCGGTTGGAAAGCGCGCATTGATGATAATCTCGTTGAAGTAATGCCCATTGGTGATGCTGGCTTAGTCGGTTTTGAAATTGAAGCTGGTACACACGAGATTGTCGTTTGGTATGCTCAAACTGCGATACAACGTAACGCGAGCTACCTCAGCATTGTGACAGTGATTATTATGCTTGCCATTACAGTCTTGATGCCCTCCGCTTTGAATGACGAGACACATGATAATCTACTTAGTCTAACGCCTGCGATAACAGTCATACTAATTAGCCTCGTGCTATTTGCGCTCAAAACACAGATAATTGACCGCTTTGACAATCCTTTGCGGAATGCACGCTATCAAGATGGCATCATTGCGGATATTCAAACACCGCTTACAGTTAATTTTGCTGATGAGATTCAGTTACTTGGTTTTGCTGCTCCTAATAATGTTAGATCAGGTGAAAGTACAACGCTTACACTCTATTGGAGCTTGCGCGACGCACCAATTAGTGAGGATTATTCGGCATTGGTGCAATTAGTGGATGCACAAGGGATTGTCATTGCGGAATCCAGCGATTTCTATATAGGGGGTGTCGCAACCAGCAATTGGCTACCTGATTATTATCTCCAAGAACAGGTCATAGTAGATATTCCGCTCTATACTGCGCCTATTGCGTATGAATGGGTGGTCGGGGTCTATGAATCAGATACAGGACGACGCTTAGATATTCTCAATAGCGATAATAACCCAATGGGTATCGACGCAACCCTTGTACCAATCCAAATTGATCGCCCAACAACCCAAGCTGATCCACTCTTATTACCTGCACCGATTTTAGCGGCACAAGGATTTCATTTATTAGCCGTTGATGATCTACCAGACACCGTACAAGTCGGGGACGAAATTGCGCTATCGTGGCTCTGGCAAGCCATCAATCCAACACAAGATTTTTCTGTACAATTTATTTGGGAAAATAGTGCTACGAATTTGATCGATACCTTAGTCGTTGATTATCCCTATTCAGCATGGCAAGTGGATGATGTGTGGCGGGGTTATCATCGTATCATCGTACCACCCACGCTTGAGGCAGGGGCTTACAATTTAGCCATTGGCGTAGGTGGTCAATCAGCATCTATCAATCAAGTGATTGAAGTTACTGTCCCTGAACGTGATTTTGAATTACCAGACCTCGATATGATTTTAGATACACGCTGGCAAAATGGCATCAGCTTACAGGGATATACACGAGGCGATTCAACAATTACGCTTTACTGGCAAACGAATGCGACGCTTAATCAGTCGTTGCGCTTGTTCGTACAATTATTTGATGCCGAGGGAAATCTATTACGTGTACAAGATGGCATTCCGCAAAACCGTCCTACGACCAGTTGGCTTACTGAGGAAGTAATTAGCACCAGCTATGATTTTAGCAATTTTACGCTTGATGATAACCATACATTGTTGATTGGCTGGTACGATGAACGCACCCAAGAGCGTGTACGTTTAGATGATGGTAACGATGCGTTGACGCTACCTTATCCACAAAGCGAGTAATCTTATGATAACAAATGAATCGCGTTTTAATGATCTGATTGCAACAGCCCTTGAACAACCATTTGCAGGATGGGATTTTTCATATATTCGAGATCGCTGGCAATCATCACCTAGTCCTTGGGATTATGAAGCCATTATCAAAAGTCACCTACCACAGGCAAGGTCATTATTAGATATGGGAACAGGAGGTGGTGAATTTCTTGCATCATTATCCCCCTTACCAGCAGATACTCACGCAACAGAAGCATGGCAACCCAATATCCCTATCGCAAAGGCACGACTTAACCCGCTAGGGATTACCGTACATGGCATTAAAGAAGAAGCACCTCTACCCTTTACTGATAACACCTTCGATCTCATTATTAATCGGCATGAATGGTATGACCCCTGTGAGGTTTACCGTATCTTAAAACCTGAGCAACACTTTATCACGCAACAAGTCGGTGGCAAAAATGATTTACGCTTTAATGAGGTGATCTCAGGCAATATCCCTGACTTCATTGACTGGCAATTGAGTAGCGCACAACACGATTTGATAGAAGCTGGATTTGAAATTATCCGCGCAGAAGAAGCCTATCCGCCCTTAAAGTTTTTTGATATTGGCGCGATTGTCTATTATCTAAAAGTAGTAGAATGGCAAATCCCCGATTTTGATGTCACACGCTATCGGCAACAACTCGCAAACATTCACAATATCATTGAAGCAGAGGGTGAATTTATGGTTCAGCAACATCGCTTTCTATTGATTGCACGCAAACCATAGCCATATTGACGCGATGTATGCTTTCAAATTTTAACACTATTTTACGATCATAAATCAGCACATCTAATATTTTCGCGTATACTTATTAATACGTCATAATATCGTACAAATAGTTTAGAGCCTGTCTGAATAATCGAATAACATAATCCATAGAGACATAAGCTATGATCCAATTATATTTTGACCCCACTACCGTTGCCCTTCTCGTCGTGGATGTACAAGTCGATTTTTGCTCCCCTTATGGTGCAACTGCCCGACGTGGACGTGCCAATAGCAAAATGCAAGCGCTCCCTGCCAAGATCAACAGGTTCGTTAATCAATTAGAAGGCTCAGGCGTATTGCCTGTCTATATTCGTGCCATCGTGGATGAGGGCAATCTGCCAGCGAATGCCGCCTTCTTCAATAAGATGAAAGGTGTCAATCGCCCTACCAAGATAAACACAGTCGGCTCAGAATTTTACGGACTCCACTTTCCAGAAAATTCCATTTTCCAAGAGAAAACGGGCGCTGACCCCTTCGTAAACACCGATTTAGCCGATAAACTCCGCGCACAAGGAATCGAAACCGTGCTTGTAACAGGTGTTCGTACCGAGATTTGTGTCGATAACACGGCACGCATCGCTAACCGAGAGGGATTCAATGTTGTTATCATCGAAGATTTAGTCGCCACCCGAGATAACAACTACGATGAAGCTGCCTATGCCCTAAAATACCTAGATGCCTATGTTGGATTCGTTATCTCCTCTGACAAAACCCTCTCGGCACTAGGTATCAGCCTAATTGATATGGCATAGGAAGAGGCTTCCGCGTGTCAAAGAACTAATAAAAACTAAGACCTGTTTGAATATTCTAAAGCCGTAAATATTTAGCAGAATTCTTTAGGCAAATCAGGATACAAAGATCACATAGTTTCTGGGACTGTAAAATTACAATTCCAATTAACAAACAATTTAATTTTCGATCACTTTGCAAGTTAAATGCAAACTAGAGAATTAGGTGTCGTATGCTACATAATGAACTTGAGCGATTACTGATTGCAACACAATTGATTAAAATTCATGAACAATCCTTGAGCGTCGATCAAACACCTCTGATTAAGAGCTATCAAACGTTTAAAACGAATCATGATACCCACATTGAATACTCGATTGCCTTAGTCGAAACACACGACGAACAAGCGATTCATGTCATTTTTCCGGGATCGAATGATTGGGAAGATTGGAAAGCGAATTTCCGATTTAGCTTGCGTGCGATGATTTACAAAGCCACACAACAAGTTACAGATTTTGTAGCATCCGCCCTTGATATACCACTTGCACAAGCCTATGAAGATATTAGTTTAGTCGTGCCACATGCGGATAAAGAAGGCTCTGAAGAGTGGAGCGATCAGCGCGTGCATGCAGGGTTTATGCGCTCCTATCACCGCATTGAAGACCGCGCAATCGACGATTTAAACGATGTATTAACACGCTATCCGACACTTAATGTCTATGGGACGGCACATAGTTTAGGGAGTGCGATGCTACGCTTTATGCTGCTAGATGCTCAATTTAAAGGCTTATTCAAAGATCGTAATTTGCCGATTCTATCAACATTCGGTGCGCCACGTATGGGTAACAATGCGTTTTGTAAAGCACTCCATGAGCGCCTTCCTCATATAACACGGGTTGTCCATGCTAATGATCTCGTGACGCGCTTACCTCTACCCCTCATTGGCTATCGCCACGAAATCGAACAAAAACTAATTGGTAGAAAGCGCTTTTTCCGTTGGTATTACAAAAAAGACATCACCGATCATTTTCTCGAATCTTATATGGACACCTTAACCGAGCTAATTCCATAAAACACAACAGTCCTACCCTTTATCGGAGTAGGACTGTTAGTTGCTACCATAACAAGCATATGTTATGCAGCAGAATTACGTTGACGATCTGCTTCACGTAAGCGACTAATCTCACCATAGAGCGAATCCATGTGACGACGCGATACGAACCAAATAATCCCCGCACCCAATAAGAACCAGATGATCTGTTTCATGGGGTTTTCCTTTCAGCATAGTTTACTGAACTTCTGTAGTATCGCATTTTTTGGATGGGTTTCAATGGGTAGTCTGACCTTGGTTACAGTTAAACCAAGTAACTACTTTGTTGATACAAGCGCAACCTCGAATTGTCGCTGATTATCCTCAATATACTGAATATCCGCTTGATAAATCGGGATATGCTCTAAATTAGAGGCGTTTGCGACCATATAATCGATTAAAGCGTGCAGTCGCTTTAGGACTGTAGCAATCAGTTGCTCGCGTTCAATCAAACCATACCCATCACAAAAGAGACGTAAACGATTGCTGCGATCAGGCGGGATTCGCCAACCAGACTGTAAACAATGTTGATCGGTAGCGAGCGGTGCAAAACGATAGACAGCGTAGGCAATATCCCACATGCGTTTTCCGGGGCTGGCTGTGTCAAAATCAATGATGCCGATAATATGCCCGTGATCGAATACACAATTATACGGCGCAAAGTCATTATGACAAATCACATCATCTTCAGCAGATACAAGATTAGGGAGCATAAATTGTGCATGCGTTGGAACAATAAAATCTTGTGTTATATCATGGAATTGACGCAATAATTTCCCTGCTTCAATGACGATTTCATCCGATAGCATTGATGGGTCTAAGGGATAATGCCCAACCTGCCCTTTGATATAGCTGAGACGCTCTGTTACACCATCCGTTTCCAAAAATCGAGGTGAAGCATTGAATCCGTTTTCTGTCAAAAATTGCAATAATTGATGCACAAAGGGTGACCATTGACCGCATTGGCGAATCACCGTGTCATTATCACGCCAAACTTCATTACTATTCCCACCACTGAGTTTTTCAAGTGTCATAATACTTTTATCTTTAATATAACGTCAGTTTTGGATAACACAGAGATTGAAATTATGTCATCTTGTAGCCTTATTTGAACAGAAAGTTCTTAGTTTTTAGTCTTTAGTGAACCACTAAAAACTAAGGACTAAAAACTCACTATTTTAGATTATTTGGCTCAAAAATATGCTTATTCTCTTAAACAAAATTCACGTTAATATACCAATGGTCAAAAATAGTATCACATGCCTATTAATTAGCCATGTTATGATTCTGGTTATGTTTTGGATAGAATTTAATTTGTCAGTGATACCAGAAAAATAGGCATTCTCAATACGGCATCTGTTATAGTAATTCTATACCTACGTAATATAAATTAATAGCTATTAAAACTCATAAAAAAAACTTGCCATCATAATAAATTTTTCTATAATAAATTTATAGGGATAAGGGATACGATCAATGACACAAGATTCGGATTCGATTATAAAAGGCTTTGGGGCAGAGGTTAATATCTCACTACCCGACCAAACCTTGTACCTTGTCATGGGGTACGATCAATCACTCTATGCCCTTATTACCCACTTTAACGGGCAAATTTTATTTGATGTACCTAATCATCCCGTTGTATTGGCTCTTCTACCCATCACCGCTTACTTCACCCTCAAGGTAGATTCGCGCATTAAACATATCGGTCCTGTATCCATTGATTCAGGAACATTTAACAAATTCCTTGAGTTGTTAAAACAACAATAGGAAACCGAGACTAATTAGTCAATTTGGCTAAGCCGAGTAGTCCGTTCAGTTAAATTACGATAGGAAAACTATTATGCCAAGCGTTGGACAAGAACTTCTTGATGTGCCACTTCCTGATATGGTCGCAAAACTCGCAATGGGTATTGCTACTGCCCAAGCCGCACTCGATGCAAATTCTGTAGAAACAGCCGTCGCATTATCTGAGACTGAAATTGATCTTGTTTTAGCAATGACACAGACAATCGCAGCCGATGGGTCTGTTACCTTTGAAAGCGCACCCCCTGTTGAGGTATCATTATTACAGATCGGTCTCTTACCAACATTCTATCAATTTGCAGAAGCAACAATTGAAGTCTCAATGGATATTAAGACCACCACATCACGCGAAACAGATGTAGAAATTAATGCCAAGGCGAAGGTCGGTTTTGGATTGTGGAGTTCATCCGTCAATATTGATGTGAAACATAATCGTAAATTTGGTAAAGAAGTGCATGGCACGAGCCGTATGGTAACGCGCTTAGTCCCTGTACCACCCCCACCGCGCATTGCACCTGAGCTTGTTGTTGTCGATAATCGTCCAGCACCGGGTGATGGTGGCTAGAAAATATTATGACGTTACCGATTAACAATTTGACCTTAAAAAATGAACTAAGAGCATTTCGCCCACCGATCATTCCGCCGAAAGTTCCTGTGCGCGAAACACCATCAACATCGTTTGCAGATTTAGTGAGAATGCTTGCTGAAAGCATTGCAGATGCCCAAGCAAGTCTTGATCGAACGTCTGCTGAGTTAGTGAAAGAATTTGCTGAAACAACGGTTGAAGTCATACCGAACATGACGCAAACAATCCATCCTGATGGTTCTGTTAGTTATGAAACTGCAGAGCCACAAGAGGTTTCATTGTTGAGTTTGGGTGTTAGACCTACATTTTATCAATTTTCCGAGGCTACAGTCGAAGTGGTGATGGATATTGAAGTTGTAGAAACCCAAACAGAAGATGGTAAACGTCTGATGAATTTGTTCGCACAAACCTATAATGTCAAATACGAACGTAAACTCAACCGTGATGTGAAAACAAGTTCAAAGCTAACAGCAAAACTTGTGCCTGTACCGATGCCTGTTGGCTTAGAACCACAAACAATTACGCTGGCATCAGAAGGTGCAACTGATGGCGGATAATCCTAATAATGAAACTGATTTACAGGCTTTTCTGGAGATGGCTGGGCGTTCGTTATCGGATGCCCAAAGTCAACTCGGAACAGGTACGAATCTAAAAACAGATTTTGTACTCGCTAATGCTGAATTAGAAGCGCGGGTTGGTCTTACAGCGCGTACCGATGGAACTTTTGCGATACAACCGATTTCATCAGCAGATATGGTAAAATCGAATATCAATTCTGCTGCAATTTCGACAGTGCGTATTAATTTTATTGCTACTGGTGCAGAGACTAATCCCAACGAACCATCAAGCACGCCTAAACGCACCAAAGAGGATGTTGCTAATCAAATTATGGCACGTCCCGATGTCGCACGCATGTCAGAAATTTTAGGTCCGCTTGTCATAAAATCAAATTTTGAGCCTAATAATCAGCGTTGGGTGGTCGTTGCCGAAGATCAAAAAGGGCGTATTATACGCGAAGCACTCATTTTAGATGAGTAAACCACAGATTGAGTAGGCAAAAATATGTCTACTCACATCAATTACGATTGAATAGACTAACCTAAAGGAAGCTGGATATGTCTGATGAAGATAACAGACAACGCGACCCAAAACCCAATTTCGAGAGGCTCAAAAATCTTGAAAATGACTTGCTTGCCGTTCGCAATCGTGCTGAGAAAACAGCACAAGAGCGCAGTAACCTTGAGCAAAGTCTAAAGCAAGCACAAGATCAGATTGAAACGCTAGAAAAGCGCGAAGAACGCACGCAAGAACAAATCGAAACGGCACTGGCAGCGTTTAATGAACTTGTGGAGAATGGCGTTGTCCCTAAGCGAATACAGCGCAAAACCATTGCATCATTTGCCGAGAATTTAGCAAGTTATGTCGTTACAATGGATGAGCGCCTCACTGACTCGAATCAAGAGATTGATACACTCAAAGCAGAGAATGAAGAACAATCTGCACAATTAAAAGTCGCAGAAGATGCCCTAAAAAATGCACTCGAACAAAGCGCGGCTCTAAACGCACAAATTAATGAGCGTATTGCCCAATTTGAAGCGCAAGTTAAAGAATTAGACCGTCAATTAGACGAAGCTAATACAACCATTGATGCACTCGAAAATGAGAAAGATAGCGAAACTGTTTCTAATCTGATAGAAGTAAACCGCGAGATGGCAGATGAAATTGAGCAGTTACGCACAGATTTTTCACTGATCCAAGAAACAGCACAAGATGCTAAAGATAGGCTGGAAAGTGAAAAAGCAAAAATGGCAGAAGCTATCCGCAAGGAATTGCAGCCCCAAATCAATAACTTACAACAAGAAAAAACTACTTTAGAATCACAACTTAGTTTAGTTAATAAACAATTACAACAAGACGGCAAAACGCCCTATTTATCGGCTGATAGAGTCGCTGGTTTACTCAACGAATTTGTAGATAATATGCAATCCAATTTGAGGGGTATCAATGTTAGTCAAGGTGAATTTAAGCTCAAGCTAGCTGTTGGGGGTGATGACGATACAATCGGTTTTATCGTACCAACACCTGATGCAAGCGCCGAATTACGCGAAAATTTACAAGAAGTTGTCTTACGATTCGATAAGTCGTCTATTCAGCCTCTCAGGTCAAATGACCCATCTGATAAATAGTTATAGATACAATTTTTCAACAGTAGCCTATTTTAAAAGGTCGAGATAAATCATTCTTGACCTTTTTTCATTCTTAACAACTTGTATCAATGCTTCATCCTACCAGAAATAGCCTTACTTTTGCTTTTGGATGGTCGATTTTGTCACGCTCCCCACCGTTATGATACTCAACATTGTGAGATAACGCCTACTTTGCCATAATGAGTATCTAATCGTCAGAATAAGTAACTGATGTTACGCAATTAATTTTAAGCCACCTCAGTGAGGATAAAGAAAGCACTTCACAAAAAAGTTTGTACTGAGTGCTGTGTATTGAGTGCGAAGTAAGAATAAAAATTATTTTTCTCAGCACTCAGAACGGTGAACTCAGCACTTTTCATACTCAAAACTTTACTAGAGTGACTCGATTTGAACATTTTGCGTAAGATCACTAAGTAAGAATAAATAGGATAGGATATGCAAGCATTTTCACAAGAATGGGCAACGGCTTATCATCAAGCCATCAATGCTGACCAAGCCTATGCAACATCAGGGGCAAAATGGTCACTTGGTAAATTAGCTTTAGTCCTCGATGAGCAAGCTGTTCTCTTAGATTTAGACCAAGGACAGTGCCACTCCGTCAATAGTATGCACGCTAGCGAAGCTCGTACCGATGCTGCCTATATCATTGAAGGCAATGCTGCCGTTTGGCAAGATGTCCTCTCAGGGAAAGTTGCGCCTTTAATGGGCATTATGAGTGGCAAACTCAAATTAACCAAAGGCAGCATCGGCAGTTTGATGCCCTTTGCCAAAGCTGCCGTTGATCTCGTAGATAGTGCTAAAAAGTTAGATACCCAATTTTGATAGGTATTTTGACCTAATATAGTAACTTTACACCTTGTATAGCGTTGTTGTTTTTAACAACAGTATGGATTATCTAAGTAACTTGTGATAAATATCACATATGAATATGACTTAGCTTGAGTCATACTATAATAGCTATGATTTACAATGAGCAACCGTGTCTATATGTCAAACAAGCGTTCAATTTATGATTCTGCAACAAGAGAATCTATAACAAGCTATATCAATAAAACCTCATGGCGCGTTATCACGCAATAGGTCTTAAAACGTTACGATGCACTATCAATTAGTTCAATCAATGAGTTAAGGTATAAGGTACCCCGAAATGAAAATGATACAACATCCTGAATTTGGTGAAATTGTCGATTTTGAACTTGTTCGTGATGTACTTGGTACAGTCTATGACAAGCTCTCACCAGACTTCAACATGATGGGCGCAATCAAAACTGGTGCAGATATGCTTGATAATAATCCAAGTTATATCATTGCTGCTGGTGCGAGTATGTTAGCGTGGATGATGTTGCTGGCTTCTGATGAGCATGAGATTGCAAATGATCTCAAAGATCAGATTTTCACATTAGGTTGGACAGAAGAACCCATTGGGAGCGATCTGCTAGGCATGTCAACAGCAGCCACACCCAATTCTGATGATCCTGATGAACGTGAATTTCATGTTAAGGGCGGTAAGTGGCTCATCAATAATAGCTATCATGCTGATTATCACATGGTGCTTGCAAAGATTGACCCTGAACAAGATGGTCCACGCTCGATGTCCTTGTTCCTCGTGCCACGTAGTAGCACCAGCAATTGGGAACGTCTCGAAACGCATGTTTTACGCAATATGGTGCTGACCAAATTTGATATTGATGGTCCGGGTAAATTGATCGGTAAACGCGGGTATGGTTTACAGATTGTACAACGGATGGCAGCAGCAGCACGCTATCAATGTGCCTATGCGGGTGTCAATATGGTGGGTAATAGTGTTTCAGCATCGATTGACCACTTATCCAGCAAAAATATCTTCAAAGAAAATCCGATTAATTTTAGCAATGTATTCCGCCAAATGTATAACATTGTTCTCAATGCGGGCTTCTATACATTCTTGTTCAATCGCGCCGTCGCCTATAGCGATACCAGTTTCTTGACCTTCCATGGCACAATGCTCAAATCATGGTTACTCTTACGCACCAATGAATTGCTCTCAAAAACCATGCTTGTTACAGGCTCTAAAGCATTTTTGAAAGAAAGTATCATCGGGCGCGATACCATTGATTCATTCGTCTTGCCTGTCTTTGATGGTCACTATACCATCAATACACTGATGACGGCGAAATACATGAAACGTTATCTCGGGGCAACCGATACCGCAAGTTTAGATGAGCGTATGAATCATCTACGCAATAAGTTGTTCGTTTATGAAAATGGCGACCAACTCAATAAAAAATCAGGTCAAACACGCAACCCTGAATTTTATGATTACGCCAATTATTGGAAACAAATGAATCCACCTGTGGCAATTGATGTCGATGCGATGCTCGCTAGCATCAATGGCTTAGTTGATGAACTCAATGAAACTGATCTTAGCAGTGATCTGGAGTACAAATACAAAACAGGTGTGCTTGTGCACTGGACAGAAGCGGTGATGGCTGCCGCAGAGTACCGGACATTCATGAATAATGATCTCTATAATAATGTCATTATTCAAACCTATAATGGCTTTGTAACGGTCTTTAACGAAATCATCAGTGAAGGCAATTTACAGACCGCGTTCTTAGCGCCATTACGTCAACAAGCCTTACCAGACGTTGAAGATAATGAAACTTTCTTGCGCGATTTGCTCGACATTCAATCGAAAATCGAACAAATGCGTACGCCTGTCGCTGGCGATTAATCCCATCCAATATATAAAACAGCCTCTATCATTCAATAGAGGCTGTTTTTTTATAGCTACATCATTAGATTATTGCGATTATTTAGGCATATTGCTTGCAATATCGGATTAACCCTTAGACGGTTTTTTCGTCTTCTTGGGTGGGATCATCGGCGCTTGCGTAATCGAATTTGTAGAATCTTCAGTCACTTTTGGATGGACTTTTTTCTGTTTTTTGCCAGTACGTTTGTCACTCATCAGTAAAACTCCCTATTAGAATTTAATGTATTCATGAAGGGTTGTCTGTGGGGTTATGTTTGTTGAGCAAGTGAACTTTGAGCTTTGTTTAAGACAATAACAAAGCCAACAGGCTTCATCAAACTGAGATGTAGAGGTGCTCAAGGATACAGTATCTATCATGTATGGATAGATTCCTCAATGCGGTATACTCATTATGTATTGAACTATGTTGTAATTGCATTGGAAATGCAATCAATGTACGCTGGATCACTTTTTGTGTGCATTGACATAAGCTACCGCCCTCTAGTAGTATGAACAGCTTATGACACAAGCTCTTCTTTTTTTCAGAGAGCTTGTGTTTTTTTTGGCAACTGTTATCAATGCCAATTTTATGTATGCTCAAGTATCACTACTAAGGAACTCAATGTCACTATCTTTGTCACAGTTACGCTCAGAATGGTTCGGAAATGTTCGGGGTGATTTGCTCGCAGGTACGGTTGTTGCACTCGCACTGATCCCAGAAGCAATTGCATTTTCTATTATCGCTGGCGTTGATCCAAAAGTCGGCTTATTCGCATCATTCTGCATCGCAGTCATTATTTCGATCCTTGGCGGACGAACAGGCATGATTTCCGCAGCGACAGGTGCGATGGCACTCGTGATGGTTTTACTGGTTAAAAATCATGGTGTGGAATATCTCTTTGCAGCAACAATTCTGACAGGCATTTTACAAATTATCGCAGGCGCACTCCAACTGGGGTCGTTATTGCGCTTTGTTTCGCGCTCGGTCATGACAGGCTTTGTTAATTCACTCGCAATCTTGATCTTTTTAGCACAACTCACAGAATTTGAGGGTGCAGGTTGGCAGATGTATGCTATGGTCGCTTTAGGCTTAGCAATTATCTATATTTTGCCACGCTTCACGAAAGCTGTCCCATCACCATTAGTGGCGATTGTTGTCCTGACAGTCATTAGTTTAACAACCGATTTGGGGATTCGCACAGTTGGTGATATGGGCGCATTACCCAGCACCTTACCGAATTTCCTCTTACCCAATGTACCGTTTAACTTAGAAACACTCACCATCATCTTACCGTATGCCTTAACGTTGACAGTAGTTGGTCTGTTGGAATCACTGATGACGGCTGTCATTGTTGATACGATGACCGATACCCCCAGTGATAAAAATCGTGAATCTTGGGCGCAAGGCGTTGCTAATATCGTAGCAGGTTTCTTTGGTGGGATGGCAGGTTGCGCGATGATTGGGCAATCGGTAATTAACGTCAAATCAGGTGGACGTGGACGCTTATCAACTTTTTGGGCAGGTATTTTCCTCTTATTCTTGATTATCGTGTTGGGTGATTGGGTACAACGTATTCCGATGGCTGCTTTAGTCGCGGTGATGATTATGGTCTCGATTGGGACATTTAGCTGGTCATCTGTCCGTAGCTTAAAAACCAATCCAAAACAATCCAGCCTCGTGATGATAACGACAATGGTCGTCGTTGTACTGACGCATAACCTCGCTTATGGCGTGCTAGCAGGCGTTTTATTGAGCGTGATTTTCTTTGCGAACAAGGTCTCACGCTTGTTCACGATTGATTCAGAACTCACTGCTGATGGCACACATCGTATCTATAAGGTCTACGGACAAGTCTTTTTTGCTTCTGCCAATCATTTTGCAACTGCATTTGATCTCAATGAAGTGATTGAGCGCGTGACAATTGATCTGAGCCAAGCCCATTTTTGGGATATTTCCGCAGTTGGTGCGCTCGATACAGTCATTCTCAAATTCCGCCGTGAAGGTAAGCAAGTCGAATTATTAGGCATGAATACCGCCAGCGCACAAATCGTTGATAATTTGGCAATCCATAATAAGCCCAATGCCTTAGAATTGATGATGAAGCACTAGACACACAACACATCGACTAAATTTGTAGCAAAAAGCGCAAACAATATGAACTTGTTTGCGCTTTTTTTGTTAGTCAATCATTGATGATGCTATTCCCACACTGAAACCACACACTCATACAATCCACAACCTATTGATATACACAGACCTCATACAATAGGCTATACTTAGCGCTTGATCGTTATGTATCATTGTTCAATAAGGAGAATTATTTTATGCAAAAGAATTTGATGCGTTTCCTGAGTACCATTATGATTGTTTTGTCATTGGCAGTTGTGAGCCTCGCAAGTGGTCCTGTCTATGATGAATTGCCTGATCTTGATGGACAAGAAGTTTTAGTTGCCGTTGAGAATGCGTATACCCCTTACCAATTCGTTGATCCACGCGCAGATGGTGCAATCGGCTTTGAATATGACATCGTCAATGAAGTTTGTGCGCGGATTAATTGTGTGCCTGTATACGAAAACACTACCTTTGATATTCAATTATCGGGTACAGCAGCAGGCGAATACGATATGGCAATGAACGGCTTATTCATCACTGAAGAACGCCAAGAAATTTATGATTTCAGCATTCCGTATAGCCAAGCAGAAGCCTATTTATTAGCACGCACAGGCGAAGATCGCTTCACCGATTTCACTAACTTTGCAGAAGTCGCTGTGGATAGTGACCTCATCATTGGTGTACAAAATGGCTCATTCGGACAATTCTTAGCATCCGCAGATGCCTATAATGTCCCAGAATCACAAGTTGTGACATTTGAAGAATTTGGTGCATTGCTCGTTGCGCTCCAAAATGGCGATATTGATACGATGGTGGTCGATGCCTTCGGTGGGCAATTCGTCAGCAGCACAGGCGATGTCTTTGAACTCGTCGGTGAACCTGTTGCTGACCCTGTCGATATGGGCTTCATCTTCCCGAAAGATAGTGAACTCGATGACGCATTCAATGCAGCCCTCGTCAGCATGATTGCCGATGGCTACATGGATTACCTCGTGTACAAATGGTCAATTGATTTTGCACCACTCGCACAAGAGTAAGCACATCTAAGCTATAATCTATCCGTAGAGGAGAGGCAACACGCCCTCTCCTCTTGATTATCTGCCCTTGAAGGACACATCATCTGATGAATACCGTTACCGAACTCAAAACTGACGAACTCGGCAATTCACGATCCAATCCTAAAAAATCGAACGAGATTATCAACCGTCTATCGCGTGCGCCTTGGTGGTTATTAGCCATATTGAGTCTCGTGCTGGTATTGGTCATCACAGTAACGGATAACAATCTCTATGCCGAAGCATGGGAAGATGTTCAAGTCGGCATTGGGATTACTGTGCGCGTGACACTATCCGCGTATAGCATTGCCCTCTTATTAGGCTTGATAATTGCTTTACTGCGTCGCCCCTCAGAATCCATTATTTATAATATTTTTGTTTATCAACCTGTCACCTTTTTTGTAGAAATTATTCGCGGCATCCCGACTTTAGTCTTGTTACTCTACATTGTGCTAGCATTGATTCCACAAGGTGTGGATTTAGGCAATAATTTCGGAGATTATCTGATTCAAGAAGGGTATCTATTCAATGGCTTCGCAGAATTTTTAGCAACTTTGCGCGTGCGTGATGTCAGCTTTGAAGTACGGGCAATTGTGGCTTTAGCGGTCTCATATAGTGCTTTCTTATCGGAAGTATTCCGCGCAGGTATTGAAAGTGTCGATAAAGGACAACGTGAAGCTGCTTATAGCTTGGGGATGTCTGGTTGGCAAGTGAATCGGCATATTGTCTTACCACAAGCCATCCGTAATATTCTGCCACCCCTCGGTAATGATTTCATTGCCATGCTCAAAGAAAGTTCGCTAGTTTCAATTGTTGGCGTCGATGATATTACCCGATTAGCGCGTAATTTTAACTCCGCCACATTTACGATTTTCCCTGCCTATAACATCATCACCATGACCTACCTCATGCTGACCTTGACACTATCCATGTTTGTTAAAGCCATCGAAAGCTACTTCGGACGCAGTAAACAACACTAGTGTTATTTGTAGCAAAGCTAATTGTAAGCCATTGTTAATCTGTGCTTTGTATAATGATAGTGTCTTATTGTAATTATCGGAGTAAATCTTATCGTGAACCCTATGCACGATGTCATCATTATCGGTGGCGGACAAGCAGGTCTCGTTCAAGGCTATTATCTACAGCAACATAACATTGATTTTATCATCTTAGATGCAAATGCTAGCATTGGTGGCAGTTGGCATCAATATTGGGATAGCGTGACGCTATTCAGTTCTGCTAAATATTCCAGCCTCGATGGTCTCCCCTTCCCTGATCCAGTTGGCGATTATCCAACGCGACAAGAAGTGATTGCTTATTTACAACAATACGCCGAACATTTTTCATTACCTGTCATCCATGATACAAAAGTCAAGACAGTGCATCAGCCGAAGCATTTTGAAGTCATCACTGAGGATGGCATCTGTTATTCTGCTCATGCGGTGATTGTGGCAACAGGGGCATTTACCAAGCCCAACATACCTCATATTACAGGACAACAAGATTTTACAGGGCAGCAAATCCATTCTTATCATTATCACAGACCTGAACCCTATACAGGGCAACAGGTCGTTGTCGTAGGGTCGAATAATTCAGCCATGCAGATTGCCTACGAACTCGCCCAAGTTGCGGATGTATCGATGGCAGTCCGTAAACATATCAAATTTAGACCAAGCCATTATTGGGGTATAGAAGTCTTCTTCTTTTTGCATGATACGGGCTTCGATATGTTGCCAATTGGCTGTCGTTTAGCGTTATGCGTCAGTGATTCAGTCTATGATGATGGCTCATACCAAGCAGCCGTCGCAGCAGGCAATCCCAATCCGCGCCCGATGTTTACACAGATGACACACAACGGGGTCATCTGGGCAGATGGTACAGAAGAAGCAATTGATACCATCCTCTATGCGACTGGTTTTAGTGCCAATAACAAGCCCTTCTTACGCGATCTTGACGCATTAGATGCTGATGGCATCCCCATTGAGCATCAAGGCGTTAGTTCATCGGTTGATGGTTTATATTATATCGGCTTAGAAGGACAAATTGCCCCTGCATCGGCAACATTACGGGGCGTTAGCCGAGATGCTCGTTATATTGCAGAAAAAGTCGCCACGCAATTATCCGTATGCTAATTTTCCTTACCCAAAACAAATCGCATTATTTAATGAACACGCTATACTATAAGCATCGTATACCTATAATAAGGGAGAAAAAAATCATGGGTATTTTTGCATGGTTAATTATTGGCGGCATTGCAGGTTGGTTAGCTAGTATGGTTATGAAAACCAATTCGCGTCAAGGCACACTCATTGATATTGTTGTGGGGATTGTCGGGGCTTTTATCGGTGGATTTTTGCTTAGTGCGCTGGGCTTAAGTTCAGGCGATGCCATTACAGGTTTCAACTTGCCAAGTCTCGCAACCGCATTTATCGGTGCTGTTGTTCTCATTGGTATTTTAAAAGTTGTGCGTAAATAACGTCAGATTGGATAACACAGAGATTGAAATTATCTGATCTCGTAGCCTTATTTGAATAGAAAATTCTTAGCTTTTAGTCTTTAGTGAACCGCTAAAAACTAAGAACTAAGAGCTAAAAACTCACTATTTTAGATTATGTAGCTCAAAAATACGCTTATTCTCTTAAGCAAAATTCACGTTAAATAATAATCTGAAACGTCATAAACCCATCTTGGATTATGAGTAAGAGATGAGGCAAGTAAATAATTGTTTACAGAAATCAATTACATAATTCAGATGATCTCACAGATACTGCTCTATAGTTTAGGTATCACTTAAATAAACAAGGAAGAGAGAAACATCATGGGTTTATGGACAATTGTAGCATGGTTAGTTATCGGTGGCGTTGCAGGTTGGTTAGCTAGTATGGTTATGAAAACCAACGCACAACAAGGTACATTAATTGACATCGTCGTCGGTATCGTTGGTGCATTCATCGGTGGTTTCTTACTCGATGCACTCAATCTTGGTTCAGGCGCAACTGTTACAGGTTTCAACTTACCAAGTCTCGTCACCGCATTTATCGGTGCTGTCGTATTAATCGGTATTTTGAAATTAGTTCGTCGCGCATAATTGCGTTTCCAATTGAATAAAAATCAAGTGCAGGCTCTCATGTAGAGTCTGCACTTTTTGTTTCAGGGATTCAGCAGATTTTTTTAGTTCGATTCAATCAGAATGCTATACTGCCCTACCTCTGATTGGGGATCATAATTACCATTATAGAAACGCACGATATATGTCCCATCGCTTGGCAATGTGACATCATAGCTCATGCGCCCGACTGTTGATGAATTGAAGTTTACATAGAAGCTATTAAATTCATCAGTCATCATACCTTGTGCGGATAATTCCATTGAAAACGAAATGCCATAATCGCTATTGATACTTTCAACCGTTATGGTGATGGCTTCATCGGCGTTACCGTTATAAATGTAAGCGATTTCTTGACCCTGCATTTGGGGTGTGAGCGTACCTTCAACGATCACCCCTGCTTCTAATTCACGTGTTTCAGTGAGTGTGAGTGCCATGTCATAATCAACATCAGCGACAACTTGCATGCCATCTTCATCAATTTGAAAACCACGATTTACAACGAGTATATAATCACCCGATTGTGTCAAAATTTGTGGCATCACGATCATATTATTTTGCATATACGCTGTACCACCGTAATAAGATGTCGTCCCTGATGGTGTCAGTAGATAGACTTCATAATGGGCTGTCTCAGCAAGCATTTGATCGCTTTGTTCTTGGTTGCTTTCAATCTGAATGGTTTGCCCTGCATTGGCTGAAAATTGGTAAAATGCAGCGCGTCCCGATGCGTTCAATTGACCAGTAATATTGCTAGCTTGCCCGAGTTCAAGTTGGAGGTCATCAGCAGCAACGGACTCTACTGAAAATTCTAAGGTTACGGATGTTGCATCTGTTATGCCATCTTCGTTATAGTAGCCATAATTACGGACAAATACCGTTACGGTTTCGCCAGCAGCTAAGCGCACCAGCAAGAAATTTTCTGGATTATTAGGATCAATGCCAATCGTGTTAATAAATTGATTTTGTTGATTGCGAATGCTAATTTCGGCGTTGGTCTCACCCTCTACCAAGCGTAAATTAATATAATAGACCGCATCAACTTCGGCAGTAAAATTGTAAAACTCAAACGCATTAAGCGTCTCAAAGGATACCGAGACTGCTTCCCCAATGACAATAGATTGCACGTCTTCAAGGTTAACCACTAAGGTATAGTCCCCTGATGATGTGCCTTGTTCTTGGCTGAAGCGCGTTGCAACAACAGTATATACGCCATCATCAGGCAAGGTATAAGGTCCTACGAATGAATTTAAGTTACCACCTGCATCATCATCGAATGTCAAGTCATTGCCTTGTGCATCGCGTAAAAAGACAAAACTATCGAGGCGAACGTCATCACCCTCACTTTGCATTGAAATTGTGATTGTATCGCCTGCTTGTCCTTCAAAGGTATAAATTTGCTCATAGTTATTATCATCAAGCGAGCCTGTGACAACTTCGTCATAGGTAATCATTAGTGATTGAGCGCTTACGATGCTAATGGCACTGATAAGCAATAAGCCAGCCACTAGAATTTTGGATAAGGTACGCATATTTAATATCTGCCTCCTATAATAGATCCGAATAACATCCTTATTATCGGCTCATTTTATAATAAATACACTAGACGACATCTCTACGACAAAGCACTATTTCCTGACGCTAAGTATACTTAAGGTGAGTAAGCTATAAAGCTGTCGTTACATGATGATCTACGCTACAATTATTGTTCACGTCAATTATTATTAAGCATAAAATCCCCATGATGCAACTTGAAACAATCACACGTCAACCAGACGCACATGCTCATCAAATCCCCTTGCTCTTTGTACATGGTATTGTGCATGGTGCTTGGTGTTGGGATGAGCATTTTCTGCCGTACTTTGCTCAACATGATTATCATGCGACAGCACTCAGTTTACGGAATCATGGAGCAAGTGAAAAAGTTGCAGGATGGCGCTGGTTAAGTATCCGAGATTATGTTGCAGATGTCGCACAAGTCGCACAGCAAATACATACTGAAACGGGGCAACGTCCGATTGTGATTGGGCATTCAATGGGGGGACTCATTGTCCAAAAATACTTAGAAACATATGACGCACCTGCTGCTATCTTACTCGCATCATGTCCATCACACGGCGTTTGGCAAACTATGTTGCGTACCATTATCAAGCAACCATTGGCATTTTTAGAAACCAATCTCACACTCAATTTGAAAGCGCTTGTCAACACGACTCAACGCGCAAAATGGGCATTTTTCTCCGATGATATGCCTGATACCACCATTGAGCGCTATCGACAACGCTTTGATGATGAATCGTATCGTGTATTCCTTGATATGCTCTTATTTGCTTTGCCCAAAACACAAAGCATCCAAACGCCCTTACTCGTCCTTGCAGGCGCAGATGATACGCTCTTTAGTGTCGCTGAAGAAAGAAGCACCGCAGCGTCGTATCATACAGATTTCCGTAGCTTTGAGGGCATGGCACACGATATGATGCTCGAAAAAGATTGGCAAGCTGTCGCGGATGCTATCATTGGATGGCTTGAAGCAAATGGATATACAAAAAACGCTCCCTAGTTAATCGGGAGCGTTTTCCATCGAATAAAATTGGTGTTGTGATTATTCAGCTTCACCAATGACAAATGGTGTTACCATCCCGAATAAGCCTTGTGCATTCTCAACATGAGTCAAAATGTGGCAATGGAATGCCCAAACCCCTGCTGCACGTGCTTCAACAATGACATCAAAGCGTTCACCGGGTGCTACGTTAATGGTATCGCATAAGTATGGTGCAGGTAGATTATAGCCATCTTTAGCAAAGACACGCATCGGCATACCGTGTAAATGCATCGGATGAATCATCAAGCCTTCATTCATGAAGCGAATCCGAATCCGTTCACCGACTGTCGCTGTGAGTGGTTGCGTATAAGGGAACGAGCGTCCATTGACCGTAAAGCCAAGGAAGCTATCGTTCAAAATATAGACATATTCTTTGTCATATTCGGGTTCATCACGGGTATCCGCAGGATCAATGATGAATGCCCCTAATAGACCACCGACAACTTGTGCCAATGAATTATGGTGCGAGTGATACATATGTGAGCCATAATTCGGTGCAACAAATTCATAGGTATAGGTTTCACCCGGTTCAATAACAGGCTGTGTCACAAATGGCACACCATCTTGATCGTTCGGCACATCTACCCCATGCCAGTGAATAGCGGTACTTTCATCCATTTCATTATTTAAGATGATACGCACGCGCTCCCCTTGTGTGATACGAATGGTTGGTCCCGGAATCATGCCATTATAAGCATATGCTGGACGTGGATTACCCACTTCAGATTCCCATTGTAATTTGGTTGCTGTCAATTCAAAGACTTTGACATCACCGTCCATCGTAAATTCAATCGGACGATCCCAGAAAATATCATCTGTGCCCACATTTGCGAGGAAAGTATCTACTTTGGCTTGATGGTCAATATCAATTTGTTGCCAAGGTTCAATATCACTATCACTACCTTGTTGGATACCGCCACCGCCACCAGCAGGCCATCCGCCAGCTAATGCAGGGCTTGCACCCAGTATGGCAGCCGCACCGACTGTCCCTGTGCCAACACCCAACACTTTTAAGAATTCACGACGATTTACTTTACTCATTACAACTTGCTCCTGACTGAAATTTAATATGCCCTCATGATAGCAATCCCTCGTATTTTGAGACGGTAAGATATGTCATGAGAATCCATGACATTCATCACGCTTTAGATGATCTAGTCGTTTGCATAAAAAGGGGTCTAATTGTATTCTTGCACAATACTCAGCATTGGAGCTATTTATGAGCGAAAATCCCAAAGAACAACGACGGGAACATTATCCGCATTTTTTGACGATCCCTACTCGTTGGCGCGATGTCGATATGTATCAGCATGTCAATAATGTGGTGTTCTATGCCTATTTTGATACGGTCATTGGCGCGTATCTCATCAAAGAAGGTGGTTTAGATTATGAAAATGGCGAAACAATCGGCTTTGCTGTCGAAACCCATTGCCAATTTTTACAACAAGTGCGCTTCCCTGATGTTTTAGAAGCAGGATTGCGCGTCGGCAAGTTAGGTAATTCGAGTTGTCGCTATGAAATTGGTATTTTCAAAGAGGATAACATCGAACCTGTGGCAGTTGGTCATTTTGTACACGTTTTTGTGAATCGCCAGACGACGCGCCCGACCCCAATTATAGGTCAATTACGCGCCGCCCTCGAAAAATTACAGCTTCCGCAAGTATGATTCTTAAGAAACAACTATCTGCGTGACATATTGTAAGGCATTCTCAAAGATCATCAGTGCATCATCAATTTGTGTTTCGGTCACGATGAGCGGTGGGATAAAGCGAATCACATTCTCGAATGTGCCACAGGTTAAAAGCAGCAAATTCTGATCGAGGCAGGCTTTTGCAACCATTTTTGCGGTGTCTTTATCCGCTTTACCATTTGAATCAGGCACACTAAATTCAACACCAACCATCAAACCACGTCCGCGAATATTGCCGATATGGGGATAGCGTGTTTGCAAGGTTTCTAATTTTTGATGTAGATAAGCCCCCATCTTGGCAGCGTTTTCAGGCAAGTGTTCATCACGCATTACACGCACAGTTTCGGCTGCTGCTGCCGATGCAATGGCGCTACCGCCTCCGTATGTGCCACCATGTGACCCTTGCTTCCATTTATCCATCAAATCAGCGCGTGATGCAATCCCAGAAATAGGTAAACCACTCCCCAAGCCTTTTGCCATCACGATAATATCAGGAATGATATTGGTATGTTCAAATGCCCAAAATTTACCTGTACGCCCAAAGCCACTCTGTACTTCATCCACAATCAGCAAAATACCGTGTTCATCACAAATATCACGTAAGGCTTGCATAAAGGGCGCTGGCACTTCGATGTAGCCCCCTTCTCCTAGAACAGGTTCAATGACGATAGCTGCGGTTTCATCGGGATGCGATTGTCCTTTGAGCAACATATCTAATTGATGCAAGCAAACGCGCGTCACGATTTCTTCTGACATGCCTGAGCCATAAGCAAATGGAAATGGTGCGACAAATACACCTGCTGGCAAGGGTTGGTATTTATAGCGATAAATATACTTGGAGGTGGTCATTGCCATTGTCTGCGCGGTGCGCCCATGAAAGCTGCCCTGAAAGACGATAATATTCTTGCGTCCTGTGGCATGGCGTGCCAATTTTACAGATGCTTCAACCGCTTCTGCCCCACTATTAGAAAAGAAGAAGCGATCAATCTCAGGGGGTGTCACTTGATTGAGTTCTTGCGCTAAAGCGACGGTCTGTGGATTGATGACAATATTCATTTGCCCAAAAATTAATTGACTGGCTTGCTCTTGTATTGCTTTTACGATGCGTGGATGACAATGCCCTGTATTGGTCACCCCAATACCACAAGTGAAATCGAGGTATTGGGTGCCATCCGCATCATAGAGATATGCACCCTCACCGCGTACAGGTTGCATTTCGGTTAGGTGTGTCCAGACAGGTGCTAATAAATCAGTCGATTGTGTCATATTAATTGTCCTTCAATCAATCGCTCATACGAAATTTTAATTTAAGTAATTGGCACTAACTGTACACCATTTTACATTTTTTGTACGAAATCTTAATTATTAATTTACAGCCTTAATATATAATAATATTTATTCATTAATTCCCAATTATTAAGGATACCTCAGATGCTTGACGCTACAATCCAAAAACAAGTGCATTGGTGGCAAGAAATCATTATGGTGCTTGACCCTATTTTGGGCAGTATTAAACAGTCGTCAACACGCTTAACGCCTGCGGAAGTTAATATCCGCCTCGATAAAATCCATCATGCTTATAGTGTGGTACACCGTGTAACCATGCCACTTGATATTCAAGCCCAATTAATCGCAGCTTTATCAAACTTGCAAACCAGCTATTGTGCGCGTTCTGAAGGGGATAAACGTCAAAGTTCCAAACATCATCGGATTGCCCAAGTTGAATGGGTATTGTTTGAAGAAATGCTACAGCGTGAAGGCATTATCTGTCATATATTGCAATAAACGTCTCTGATTATGTGCACCTGATAAATGACTTCTAACGCTAGAAGTCATTTATCATTAGGATTTTCATACCCATGAGATATAGATTTATATGATATGATTTATCCGTATATAACGAATCATTACGGATTTAACATTCATGAATAAATCAGCCCCTCTTAAATTTTATCAACGTGATGATGGTATTCTCGTTTTTGAGTTTTTTGTCTTGCACAAACCTGCTGCTGATCTCTTTGAACGCATTGTTTTAGCTGGAATGGATAATCAACCCCAAAAAATCCGTGTGATGTATGATTTTAGTCAATCCCCACCTCCTACGCCTTATTTCTTAAAAATACAGGGAAAGTTGTATAATGATTTTCCGCATCCACCTGATGAAAAATCGGCTTATGTTACCAATAGGCAAACCAGTGATGTGTGGGTCAATATTATACGCAGTTATCTGACAGCTAAAGATGTGATGCGAACATTTATATCGCAAGATGCAGCGATTCAGTGGTTATTAGAAGATTAAGATGGAGCTTGTGAAAACAAGCCCCATATGCAGCAATCTATTTACAAATGACTCACCCGTGCAGGGTATGATGCAAAGAGTTGTTTCATCTCATTATATTCTTTATTGATATTGGCAGGTGACCAACCAAAATGACGATCCCCAATACCTGTGTCATTACTCGTAATCATGAAGCCCCATTGTAACGCAGCGCTCGCCCCATTCTCTAGCAATTGACGATTCAAGTAGCGCTCAGTTGATTGGGTACGATTACTGGCTTGTGATGCCCCAAATTCTGTCCAAATCATAGCACGTCCTGTTTTGGCTGCGGCGTGAATATCGAGCATACTTTGATCTTCTAAATCCCACGCTGCGCCAGAATTGCCATCGCTAATACTTTGATATGAATGACAGGTCACCACATGGATGTGTTTACGTCCACTATAGAAATCCGTCGCAAATTGTTGTCCATCACGATGCGGTGGTTTGATATGTGACACATTAATCATGCCAATACTAATCGGATGAACCGTATCCATCTCATAGATCATGGCAGACGTTTCATCGACCCACCGCGCAAAGCCTTCGACATCTGTATCAGATGCAGGGGGCATATATAAGGCAGGTTCATTCATCAATTGCCACATCCCAACCCCTGCATGGTCTTTAAAAGTAGACACCACTTGTTTGACATAGGGATGATAATAGGGTCTAAAGGCATTCATATTGAAATAATCTTTATGATAATGACCCATCGGTGTACCTTGTTCGTGCCAATGCCCATCTTCTTTGGGGAACATACCAACATCTGCCAGTGAATCGGTTAATGTAACCACCGCTATCAAGCCGTGTTTGCTGATTGAATCAAGGGTTTCGCCGATACGTTTAAGATTTTCGTCAATATTATTATAAGAAATATGGGGTGTAAAAAAGCGTACCCACTTCATACCTAAATCACGCGCAGCTTGACAATATTGATCGCGCGAATTGGGATCAGCCCATTGCCATTGCGGAATCCCAAAATGAGGAAATTCGCGGATATTAACGCCTAATTTTGGTTTATCATCACCATCAATTGCTAAGGCTGTATATGTCCCTCGGGGACCATGCTTTTCCACCAATTGGAAACGTCCTGTTAGCGGTGCAGGTTGATGGGCAGGTGTATCATCAACAGATTGTGCATTAGTGGTTACGACAACATCTGGAGTGGGAGCATGCCCTGTACTAGTTGCATCAGGTTTATCCGATTGTGTGCCTTTAATAGATTGCTCTGGTGTGGAGACACTGCTAGCAGGCACAATATAAACTTCATCGATGCCTACTTTTTCTTGCGCGACCCACTTACCACTTAATTCCGCAGGTTCAATAATTTGTCGCCATAAGAAGCCTAAGTTTTCGTGTGTTTCGGATACAACAGTTAGTTCTGTGCCTTGTAGGAGGCTCGTAATTTTAGCACGGTCTGTATTCGGTTCATGACGCACATTAACTTGAGCAATTTTGACAACCATACGCGTGCCAGCCCAAGGCGCTAAACCATCTACGAATAATTCACCATCACCCGAAAAATGTAGCGTATTGCCCTCTCGATTGGCTGTCCCTTTGATGACTAAGGTGGTATCACTTGCAATTTCAAATGCAAATGCTTCGCCATCTTGTTCAAACTTAACGATTAAGGTCATTTTATCTCCTACCAAATATTTTTATCACTTAGTAGTAGTGTAGTCTGATTTATTATTTTATAACAATAAGATTGATTCAAGCGGGTTGAGAGAAATATAAAATCAGATCAAATGACATCATCAGGAAGTAATCCTGTCGCTAGAATTGCATCGTGAGTAGTTTCAAAAAAGCGCTCATTACCGATGATCGTATGCAAATCGCCTCGCTTAATTTGGAGCATAGAGCGTGCGCGCATCTCACTAATGAGGACTTCGACCCCGACATCATGAAAATCTTTGACCACAGCTTCTAAAATTTGTATCGAACTGGTATCTAGTGTATTGACACCACTACACACCAATACCAAATAACGCACGTCTTGCCGTTTAGCGATGAGGTTACGCAAGTAGCGATCTAAAAATTGAGCATTCATAAAATAAATGCTCTCATCAATGCGTAAAATAGCCACATGGGGAATCGGTAGTGTCCAATCGTCATCAATATCGCTATAAAAATCACGCTGCCGATCACGCCCTAATTCAACAATTGGCGTACGGCTAGTACGATAAATATAGACGATGATCGACAATAAAATGCCGATAAAAATACCAATTTCAATACTGAAAAAGAACACGCTGATAGTCGTTGCTAACATCACACCTGTTTCAGCACGGCTGTACCCCCACAATTTTTGTAAGGTCTTGATGTCAATTAATCCGACAACACTTGTAATAATGATGGCTGCTAAGGTTGGGCGTGGTAAGTAATAAAAAAAGCGTGTTAAGAAAATAACTGTTAGCGCAAGCATTGTCCCTGCAATGATCGAAGATAAGCCTGTTTTGCCACCTGCTTCATAATTCACAACAGAACGACTCACAGAGGTTGTGACAGGCATCCCACCTGTGACAGCCGATGCCACATTAGCAACACCCATTGCGAATAATTCTTGTGTCGGTTTAAGAAGTTGGTCACGCCCTTTGAGTAATGATTTTGCAGTCGAAATATCTTCCATGAAGCCTACAAAAGCGATTGCAATTGCCCCTAAGAGCAAAGGTCGCCAATGTGTAAAATCGAAACCAATTGTGAGTGCAGGAAAACCCGATGGGATTTCACCGATAATTGCCACATCGGCTGTAAGATGTAAATCATACTGAAAGACCAAGCCAACAGTGACCATCACCAAAACAAGCGCCCCACTGCGTGATAATAAAAAGCGCCATTCTTCAGCGATGCCTATACGCAACAATATGGGACTCAATCCGTAGCGGATGAATAAGAGCGTTACAATGCCTCCAACACCAATTAGCACTGTGACGGGGTTAAATGTTGATAGATTGTTCAGCGTACGCCACAGTAACATATGCGGTAAAGCGCTTGATTCGACGGTAATTCCGAGTAAATGTTGTAACTGCCCAATCACAATGATAATCGCAGCAGCATTGATATAGCCTACCAATACAGGTCGGCTCAGAAAATTGACCAAAAAGCCTAAGCGGAGTATGCCCATGATGAGGTAAACACCACCTAGCAATAAAGCTAAGGTAATTGCTAATGTTGATAATGAAATACCTGTCGATGTCGCTAAGATACCGATTGTGCCGAAGGTCATCACTGATGTAATCGCTGTCGGACCTAGTGATAAAACACGCGCACTACCCAAAAAACCATACAACATCACGGGCAAAATACTGGCATATAAGCCCATGACAGGAGGTAGCCCTGCAAGCAGCGCGTAAGCAATACTCTGTGGAACGAGCATCACAGCAATGGTTAAGCCAGCTAGAATATCACCTGTAAGATACGCACGCTGATAATAGAGCATCCATCCCAAAATAGGTGTATCAGGATCAAGCATTCGTTTCAGTTGTTGTAAGCGTGTTTGGGATGATGACACAGATGATAGGCTTTCTCAATAATAGGTAAACCAATGTCAGTTTTGGATAACACAAAGTTTGAAATTATGTCATCTCGTAGCCTTATTTGAACAGAAAGTTCTTAGTTTTTAGTCTTTAGTGACCCGTTAAAAACTAAGGATTAAAACCTCACTATTTTAGATTATATGGCTCAAAAATATGCTTAGAACCTGTTTGAATACACTATTTAAGATGCTTCAAGACGCACCGTTGTGCGTCCCTACGACCTGTCATAACAGTCTATTGTAGGGACATCCAACGGGATGTCGAATAGAGTCTGATATCATGATTGAATTTCAAAACAGGTTCTTATTCTCTTAAACAAAATTCACATTATGATATTGAGATAGCCAACTATATATAGCGCTAAGGGATAATGATGCTCGTTTATTTGCGGTGGATATAGCACGCCATGTCTCTACAAACTCCAAATTTATGGATTCTATGGAAGGCTTGGCGTGCTTAGAACCATGATAGGCGGACTAATTTAGTCTATGAGTTCCATCACAGCATCCGCTATATCGAAAGCTGCGCGTGCATTACCAACGGTCTTTGCTTTTTCTGCGCGAACTTTGAGCAATTTGCCATCATCTTGTAACCAATGAAATACCGTTTCAAGGACATCAATCGGTGTGAAGGCTTTATCCCCTGCACCATTTTCGAGGACATAAGTCGCATTACCTGTTTCTTGTCCTTCAATCACATCAGTAATCAACATCGGCTTACCTAACGCTAATGTCTCTGACACAATTAAACCACCTGCTTTGCTGATAACCATATCCGAGGCAGCAATCATCGCTGGAATATTATCCACATAATTATAAATATGGGTCGGCACATGCCATTCGGTATTCAAGAAACGTTTATGAAGTTGCTCATCACCACCTGCTACTAATGCCAGTTGAATATCCAAGCCTGAATGATTCAATCCGTGTAAATTTTCGACGAGATTACTGACCCGTTTACTACCGACAACAACAATCGTTTTCTTGTCTTGTTCCCAGCCTAATTCTTCACGAATTTGAGCCGATGTGCGTTTTTCTTGGGTGATAGAAGGGTTGACAGGAATCCCAATTTTCTTGACTTTCGATTTCAGCAAGCCATGATTCGAGGCAAGTTTCACACCAATATCTGTTGGCACAACTGTAATTTTGGCAATTTGGCTAAACCACCGCCGATGAATTGTCGTTAAATCAGTTACCACAGTCACAATCGGCATCCTGAAACCACCCATTTCATAAATGCTCTTGAGTGGCGCAAGGTAATCTTCATGAACAACAACAATGACATCTGGTTGATGTTCTTCGATGCTACTGACAACGGCATCCCGTAGCATAACCGCCACCGCGCTATTGGTCGCCATCGCTGCAATACCTGTATCACTGAGCTTATATAAAAATTCGTATAAGCCTTCGCGTTTGGAACTTCCATCGTATAAATCATGAATATCTTTAAGTAAATCGGACGAATTGTCACTTTTTGCAGGGTTTACAATCGTTGCCTTAACATTAGGATGTTCTTGTTCTAAGGCAGTTTTAATCGCATTTGCAGCACTTTCATGCCCAAATCCTAGGTCGGTCATCATAATTAATACGCGCTTTTTCCCCATTGATATAATCCTCTGTTAATCCATTATGATTTTTATCCATACGATGTATCTTTAAAGCAAAGGGTTACGCATGGTTCTATCGTCAGCAAAATTTTTATAGGTATTTCATAGTGTTATCTTATGTTAAAAAGGTTGGTCATTGATTAGAACACATCAAGATCATGACCCGATACGACATTGCCTCGGTAATAGCGATTCAGTTCGTCAAATAACTCACCTTCACTTTTACCCCAAAATAACTGATGCACAAGCACTAATAATTTCGGACGGACTTGTTTCGCAATCTCGGCGAGTTGTTTTGTTGATGTATGGGCATTGCGATGATAGGCTTGCCATTCGGGAGAGCGCGTGAGCAGTTTATCTTCGGAATACACTTCATGCACCAAAATATCACAGCCTTTGGCATGGTCAATTAGCGCCTGTGTTGGTGTGGTATCCCCTGAAACAACAATCGTTTTATCCTTGGTGACAAATTTATAACCGTAGGCTTCTAAATCACCATGATGTCCTCTGAACGCGGTGACGCTAATACGTTCATCTTGGAAAATTTTACCGGCTGCAATTTCCGTCACATTGACTTTTAGCGGATGATTGATCGGAGCGAGTCCGTCACGGTGTTCCCCAATCCCAATTGTATAGGCTTTCAACAGATGGTCAATCATTGCGCCTGTGCCTCTAGGACCCCAGATTTGAAGCGCTTCTTCACGGTCTAAGACCCAAGGGGCAATAATGAGATCAGGTAAACCTGTTGTATGGTCAGGGTGCAAATGGGTTAGAAATATTTTGGCTAAATTTTTAATCGCTAAGGGCTTTATCCCACGATTATGATAGGCTTCCGCAGCGCGTTGGACTGCCCCACCACCACAATCCACCAGATACGGCACATCATCGACAATGATGGCAAGGCTTGATTGATAGCGTGTGGGTAAAATATTAGGTGTGCCTGTTCCTAGTAAAACCAGTTTCGTTTGTGACATAGACCTCGTTATCCTGACATCCCAATAAGCCAACAACTATAAACTACAATGATACCTCATTAAAGAAGCATCAGGTTCAAATAGAGCATTTTATTCCAAAATTATCGGATACAATAACAATATGGAACAAACGTCACGCTCGTAACGTTTACGCCATAACGACCCATCACTTATGAGGGATACACTTATGCAGAAATCACGTTTGTTAATACTGATGATCTTTAGCACCCTATTATTGACGATGACAGGGAGCGCTTATGCTTGTGGGGGCTTATTTTGCCAAAATGTCCCTGTAGCGCAACAAGCCGAACGTATTATTTTTACGATGAATGCCGATGATACGATTACAGCCTATGTGCAGATCAATTATACAGGTGATGCCCCTGATTTTAGTTGGGTTGTGCCTGTGCCGACTGTACCCGATATTGATGTTGCCGAGATTGACTTATTTGATGAATTAGACCGCCTGACACAACCGATTATCATGGCTCCTCCGATTCCTGATTGCGTGTTTCGTAATCAAAATTTGATGTTTGAAAGTGATATGGTCATGTCTGCGCCGATGTCAGATATGGCTGGTAGTGTGCAAGTATTAGCATCTGGCACAGCAGGTCCTTATGCCTATGATGTCGTTGATAGCCCTGACCCGCAAGCACTGGTCATTTGGTTGCGCGAGAATAATTATCAGGTCACTGAGGAGATGATTCCGCTCATTGAAGTTTACAATGCTGAGGGAATGCCATTTTTAGCGATGAAACTCCAACCTGATGCAGGGGTACAAGAAATCCAGCCAATTACGATGACGTATCAATCCGATTTACCGATGATTCCGATTCGCTTAACGGCAGTGGCAGCCACACCCAATATGAATATTTTGACATGGATTTTTGCCGATGAGCAAGCCATCCCACAAAACTATGAGCATATCACGATTCGGGATAATCAAATTCGGGGCGAACGCTTCAACGCGACAGGTAATAATTACATGCAATTGCTGGATGATGCGATTGATGAAGAAAATGGTCTAGCAATGACGACCGAATATGCACAACCCACATCAGAGTTAGCGACATTCCAAATTACTGATCCTACCTTGCAAATGCTCACACAAGATTATGCTTACGTCACACGCTTTTTAGGGCGGATGTCTCCCGAAGAAATGACTCTTGATCCTGTGTTTGAATTTGATGGCTCACGCGCTGATGTTTCCAATATTCGAGATTTGAGCAATCGTAATTCGGCTGTGTTCTGGGATTGCGATGCCATTTATCAACCCTCCACACAAGCCCTACTCACCAGTGGTATTCTTGGTTTATTTGCTGCGACATTTTTTGCAGGCTATTGGCTCAGTCGTCGTAATCGTGGCAAACAAAAGAATAGCTAGCAATCTATTTTGCACGATTCAACATGATATAACTTGTAAGGGCGTACCAAGTGTGCGTCCTCAATATATAGCAACTTCAAGTACCACTGAGCTATATCGAGAAGTATTCACTGCCTGTTCCAACAAATCGCTTCGTCAATGGACTCAACACAATCTGAAACGGCTATAGACAAAATTTAATATTATTTTTGCATATATAAATACTACTTTTAACATCAAAAAGTTGTCAAGCTAGGTACGAGAATTACTCGCACTGAGAACTTGGGCTAGTTTTACATGTATGTTGTCTTTACCCCTGATTGACCTAATACAAAGCCATTGTTGACTCCTGTGCCTGATTGCACTGCAAATAGCAGTGTGCCATAGTCCGTTTTTTCGACCTGACGAGTGATACTATCTGCGCTATTGGTGCGCCAATCTAAGGTGGTGTAGCGAATCGCTTGTGGCAAAATATTAAGGGCATCTCCTGCTTGTGCCTCCCAGCAGATGACTCCTTTGCGTCGCCAGTCGATTCCGATTTTCCAGTTGGTTGTCATTTAGTCATTCTCCTCTACATTTTTATTTTCGTACCTAAAGTGTCATTTCCTATACCATCATTTGGTTGGTTATCTATCAGAACATCACCACTCAGAACTGCTTCATGATCTTGTGGACGCAATAATGATTCATCGCGACAATCTTCTAAGTATTTTTCAAGAATATTGATACGGCTTTCGGCAAGTCTTAACTCGCGTGTTAGCATATCAAGTTCATCGAATTTAGTATTAAATTCTGAGAAGTATGCGTTTAATGTGCTAATTTGCGATGCGATACCTGCAAGTGCCATTGGTGCTTGATGCTGGTAGTAACGAATGCGATGGGCAATTGATTCTATTGTTCCTGTTTCTGCGCCACCACCATCGAAATTTGTATTCATTGAATTCATTTATTTAACCTTTAAAGTTAATTTACGATAATTTCTGCTTTCTAACATCCAATGATAAAGGTTCTAATTCTTCATCTGACCACCAATTAGGATCAATTATGATTTCGTTATTCTTGTAGGATAGAATCCAAGTATCATCATATACTACTAGCGTTAGAGGGTTGTTACTTGCTTCTAGTCTTTTGATAGTTCCTTTCTTGATTATATCAAGCGCAAGTTTGCTATTTTCCCCATGAGGTAACAGACGAAACGTTATGATTATATTCGGCTGGAAGTCATAGCGTTTTGATTTCCATTTTGGATTTTGGTATATGATACCTGACATGCTGAAATATGGATGTTCAGCGTACATTCCGTTTGTATATGATTCTTTTTTGATTTCGGTGCTATATTTAATATCTTTAAACCATTGGTGCATGATCTTATCAAGTGGTTCATCTGTTGCTAATGCTAGTATATGCTCAACTGCCATAATTATTCTCCAATTTTCTAAAATCCAATATGAACAATGTTGCGATTACTGAATATAATGATTATTTCTTCAAGTCCATCGATTAGACTTGTAGGATGTGTAGTAAAGTAATGAATTAGTGTGTGAATACTAGCATCACTATCAGCTAGATTTAAAACAACTCTCCTAGTTTGACCTGAACCCACTTTTTGCGCCACTCTATCCCAAATATCGTATGCAGAAGTACCTGTGTCAGGTGAGTAAACATCAAAATAGTTACCTTCTATTATTAAGTCTACCCTTTTAGTGGGATTATAAGGTGATTGAAATTCAGGAGCTCCCATATCCACGTCATATCCTGCTTGTGCTAGTATATCTGATGCCTCATTCTGTCGAGTAAAGCTTCTTCTATTTTCTAAATCAGTTCCAAGATCCTCATATTCACCTGAAGGTCGTCGATTGGGATCAGGACTCATAGATGGATTAGTAACATTTAAGCTTGTCCAATTAGAATTTTGTTGGTTAGGATTTGAATTATCACTCATCGCAAAAATAGCAGGGGCTGATAACCATTCAATGCGAACCCCACCTATTGTATTACGAATCGCATCAGCAGCAGTCGGTGCAGTCGGTTGGGCAATCGAAATCGAAGGTGCGCCACCACTACTAGACAATGAGTTTAAACGCTTCCGTAGTTTAAATTGTTCTGAGCGTCCCACAATAGAGGAATAGACATAAAAGGAATCTTGATATGCGTTATCCATTAGCACTAATAAGTATAATTTTTCTTGTCGTTTCAGTTAATATATACGCAGATGATACTTCACAATTCGGTGAGATTGTCTATTTACAAGTAACAGGTGATGATACTCGTCAGATAGTTTATCGCTCCCATGAAGTTGTACACTACTATTCCCTTGAGCAAGAGGAATGTTATTACATCTATACAGGACTGAATGGTGAATTAGTAACTGATTATCTGATTACCGCACAAGTAGGGAATAATCTAAAAGTGATCAATATGGCTTTAAATTCTACGGTTTTAGAACTAGATTGGGATGATAACTGGTATCTAGTAGATGAAGCTCAGACACGTTGTTCGGTTACTTGGTATAGAGATTATATTTCAATAAGGTCGCGCAACGAGAATCAATCTATCTTCTTAGACTTAAGTGGTCAAAGCATTGGTGTTTTTAACTTTGACACAAGCACTAATCGTTATTGTGGATTGAATTATATCAATTGTAACCAATTAGAAGAGATTATGAGTTCAATATTACCAAATTTTTCCGAATTAGAGACTATAGGCTATAGCTCATCCAGAAATTCTAGATATATGGTCTTATCTGCTTGTATAGATGGAGATAGATTTCAGGATGAACAGTCCTGTAGGCGTAGCGAGTTGCAAACAGTCGTACTTAACCTTAATACACAATCAATTATAACAACTTTATCGGATTCCATCCCTATGTATTACGATTACTCTGCAATTGGCGACAGTGAGATTTTGACTAATGCTAATTTATATTCATTTTCAAATTCTGGACGCTTTTTATCTTACCTTACCACTGATTCGATAATAATTTATGACTTGTTAATTGAGGAAGTCATATATCAAGTACCATTAAGTTTAACTGAAGAGCAATTTATTCCATTTTGGACGAGACTAAATTGGTCGCCTAATGATGAACGTATTATTTTTGATATTGGTTTATCAACAATTGAATATCCAACCAGCTCAGTAGGATTATTTGATGCTAATACAGGCGAGTTACAAATGATTGATTTGGAATATGATATTTCATATCAATTTGTATGGACTTTAAATGGTGACGCATTTATTTGGACAGTATCTGATGATGGTGCAACTCGTGGAAATAGATTAATGGGATATAACATTCTTGAAGAAGAAAGCACTTTTCTTGATATAAACGTAGGTATGTATGTAGGTAGGTAACAAAAAAATATAATAAGGAGTAATAACATGAAAATTCAAGATAACGAAGTTCATGAAAGTAGAATACAAGGTCGTACCAGTGGAATCTTAGATGGAGGTAAAGACAACATACACGTATTTATAGCTCAAGTTCGTTTTTTGCTTATGGTTTAGGTTCAAAATTGCAAATTCAAGTACCAATGAGCTATATCGAGAAGTATTCACTGCCTGTTCCAACAAATCGCTTCGTCAATTGACTCAACACATCTGAAACGGCTATAATATGCGCTCATTTAGTGTAGTAGATGCAACATGATGGCACAGACTCCGCAGAAAAAGCCAATAAATGCAATCAGGTTTTCAGAAAGAATCGTTCTCATAAATCACCATCTTCTGGAAAGAAAATTTCTTCAATGGATTGCCCAAATAAATAGGCAATTTTAAAGGCGAGCGGTAAACTTGGATCATATTTACCCTTCTCCAAGGCGCTAATCGTCTGGCGACTGACATCCAGATGGTCGGCAAGATCAGACTGTGACCAATCGCGTTCGGCACGCAGCACTTTTAGTCGATTTTTCATTAGTCATACCGCCTTTGTGCTATGAATAAACCAATGCCCCAAAACGCAATCATCATCGGGAATACCCAAATGGATTCAAGCGGTGGTAAGCCAACCCCTTGCAAAAAGCCCCATGAAAAAGTAATGACACCTGTTAAACCCATGCTGAATGAAATCGCTTCCAGTTGGATACGGCGCTGTAATTCGTCTAAATTACGAATCAATTGCATATAACCCCACAAGCCATAGAGTACAGGTAGCATCGGCAAGAGTGCTAAGATCACGCGCAGAATCTGGTTTTCAGTACGATCTAGCAAATAGACACTCAAGAGCAAGATAGTCACATAGCCCCCGATTGCAATGGCAAATCGTCGTTGATAATTGCGCTGATTTTGTATCGCCTTCTTGCCCTGCTCGTGTGCTTGCTTGATGGTAGTCCGCATCAAAAAGACGAAAAATCCTAGACCTGCTACTGTACCGATAATCGCTGCAATCATTAGATTATCAAACAGGAGTGCAATCGGCATAAACATACCAATGCCGAAAGACACACCGATGATGAAATTAGCAATGATGTCGTTTCTGTTGATCTCGTTAATGATTATGCTCCTTGTTGGCGATTATTTTTGAATTTGTTTACAGCGATAACTGTCCCAAAAATCGCTATCGAAATCCCGAAACCAACTGCAGGGTCATTCAAGGCAACAGCATTAGCCGTGCCAACCCCAACTGCCAAAGCGAGCGTTGACATCATATTTATATTTTGTGAGTTTGTTTGTTTTTCCATCGTATTAGTCTCCCTTTTGTGTATTATCTGATGATTGTTCAGATTGTGATTGATTAAATACAGGATAAAAAGCAAAAGTCATACCTATCCCCATTGCAATGCCAAAAAATAGATCATTCATTGCAACCCCGAATGATGCACCCATCGCAATGCCCATGCCAATAGGTGCAATCCAGTTTTGTGCTTGTTCACTGTTTTTACGTTTGTGTTTCATATCATCTTCCCGTGTTTGAATGTAGCCTTGATAAATATATAGTAAAGCAACATACACAATATGTCAACTAAACTTTACATATTGACGTATAAGTTTTACATTATGGATACTTTCATTTACAATTTTATCCCTAAAAATCACTTAAACCTCTTATAAATGATAGAGCTTTGGTGTATCAAATCTGATTTCTCACATCTAGTTTTAAATTGACAAATCTGACTTGATCTTGTTATAATTTTCATATTATGAAACTGAGTTTTACTTTGTGAAATCATGACAATTTCCGCACCTGATGGCACACAATCTATTCTTCGGGCTTTGAGCGTTCTCAAAATGTTCGATGACGCGCATCCAACATGGGATTTACAAGACCTGACCGATGCCTCGCAACTCAATAAGACAACGCTATTTCGGATTTTAGGCGCATTGGAATATGAAGGCTTAATCGAGAAAAACGATGAGGGTCGTTATCGTCTTGGTTCGGAGATGATTGCACTCGGTGGACGAGCAGCACGCGCTAACAATTTACGGACAATCAGCCATCCCATTTTGAAGCATCTCACAAATACAACAGGCGAAACCACGACATTAGAAGTAATGCGCTCAGAATCCGATCAAACATGGTCAATGCTGGTGATTGATGAAGTCATTGGCAAGCATTTAGTCGGCATCACCCAATACATCGGCAGCCGATTACCACTCCATGCGACATCGACGGGTAAAGCCGTTCTTGCGTTTATAGATGATGACACACGGCAAAATTTACTCAGCGCACAAATGGCAGGCTATACCGACCTCACTCACATTGAACCCAATGCCCTCTTAGCAGATTTAGATCACATTAGCGAGCAAGGATTCGCATTGGCATACGGTGAATTGGAATTGGGACTCGTTGCCATTGGCGCACCTATTTTTAACGCCAATCAACAAGTGATCGCAGCTATTAGCCTGACAGGTCCTAGCGTTCGCATCAAGCGCACTGATGTGGATGCACTCGCGCAACACGTCTGTAAACACGCTGCGGATATTTCTTATCAATTGGGGTATCGCCCTTAGCACTTCACCTTATAAATACTGGCTGTAAGGGTGGGCTATAGCGCACCCAAAGTCAGTAACAACCAGTATAAATACTTATCAAACATAGCAGATATTACTTTTTCTAAATGCACAATCAATAAGGATAAAAATTATGGCACTATCAACACAAAATCCATCTGAAACACTACCAGAGGTTGACCCGTCTTTAGCACAAGAAGCCGTCAAATTAGCGGCACAATTATTGCAAGAAGCGGAAAAAGTACAAACATCTGCCGAAGCGACACAAGGCGCAAAACTAGCGCGGATGATGAAAGATCCCAACGGCAAAACAATGACGATGCAATTATCCGACCAAGCCTTCCGTAGCCATGATTCGTCACGGGTTGCTGACCAAATTGCTCATCTGATCGACCAATATGGCGTACCGCGTTACTTTGAACAATGGGAGCAACTTGCACTAGCACTCGGTTCACAAGTGGCGAAATATTTACCAGCCTTAGTGATTCCCCTCATTGTTGAGCGCATCCGTCAAGAAACCAATAATGTGATCTTACCTTCCGAAGATCGTAAATTTCAGGCATATCTCAAAAGCCGACGCGAGACAGGTACACGCTTGAATATTAATCATCTCGGCGAAGCCATTTTAGGCGAAGAAGAAGCCAGCCGTCGCTTTGATAAATACATGGAACTCCTCGCAAAGCCTAATGTTGAGTATATTTCTGTCAAAATTTCGTCGATTTTTAGCCAAATTCACTTGGTTGCTTTTGATTACACGGTTGAGCGTATCGAAGATATTCTACGACAGTTATATCGGCAAGCAATGAAGCACCTCTACACCCATCCTGATGGACGCAAAACACCAAAATTCATCAACTTAGATATGGAAGAATATCGTGATCTGCACCTGACAGTAGCAGCTTTTACAACTGTATTGGATGAAGCCGAATTTCAAAATTATCGCGCAGGGATTGTGCTACAAGCCTATCTGCCTGATTCGGCTCAAGTACAACGCGATTTGACATCATGGGCGATGGAACGGGTTGCTAAGGGTGGCGCACCCATTAAGCTACGGATTGTCAAAGGCGCGAACCTTGCAATGGAGCAAGTCGAAGCCTCGATTCATGGATGGGAGCAAGCCCCTTATGCTTCAAAAGCGGGCGTAGATGCCAATTATAAGCGGATGGTCACATATGGGATGACACCAGAGCGTGCGCCAGCCGTTAATCTTGGGATTGCTAGCCATAACTTATTCGATGTTAGCTATGCACTGATCTTGCGCGATAAAATGGGTTTGCAAGACTATGTCGAATTTGAGATGCTCGAAGGCATGGCGAATCATCAAGCGCGTACTGTACAAAAAGAAGCTGGCGGATTGCTGCTCTATGCGCCAATTGTTTCCCGTGATGATTTCCATAGTGCGATTTCGTATCTCGTGCGCCGTTTGGATGAAAACACCGCCGAAGAGAATTTCTTACATGATTTGTTCGGGATGCGTGTCGATAGCCCTGAATGGAAAAAACAGCGTGATCTCTTCTTAGAAGCCTTTGCCAATATGCAAAGCGTCAGCGATGTACCGCGTCGCCAACAAAATCGTCAAACAGAAGAACTCGAAATTGATCGGACTGCCCCATTTGATAATGTCGCGGATACTGATTTTTCTTTGCGTGCCAATCAAACATGGGTTAAGCAGATTGTAAGCGACTACAGCACAAAAACATTTGAGCCTGTCCCCTTACAAATTAATGGCGAAACGATTGTTACAGATACTCTCGCAGATGGTTATGACCCTGCTCATCCTGATACTGTGGCGTATCAATATGCCCTCGCAAGCCCTGCACAGATTGATACCGCACTGGCAACGGCTGTTAACGCTCAAACTGCATGGGAAAACCGCTCAATAGCAGATCGGCGTACATTATTAATCAATGTCGCGGAAACGATGGCAGCCCGTCGTGGTGAATTTATCGGCGTGATGCTCCGTGATGCTGGCAAAATGGTTGAAGAATCTGATCCTGAAATTTCCGAAGCGATTGATTTTGCCAATTATTATGCACGCACATTCGATAATCTTGATACAGAATTAGCCGATGTCAAGCACAGTGCGCTTGGTGTGATTTTAGTGACACCCCCTTGGAATTTTCCTCTAGCGATTCCAGCAGGGGGCATATTATCGGCATTGATGGCTGGCAATAGTGTCATCATTAAACCTGCGCCCGAAACCGTCCTCACAGCATGGGCGATGGTCAATGCCATGTGGGATGCGGGCATTCCGCGTGATGTTTTGCAATTTGTTCCCACTACTGATGATGAGGTCGGGCAAAAACTCGTCACCGATGAACGCATTGCTGCTGTTATCCTGACAGGCGCTTACGAAACCGCGAAAATGTTCCTCGGCTGGAAGCCCAATTTACGCTTATTTGCAGAAACCAGTGGCAAAAATGCGATGATTATCACCGCCCTTGCAGACCGTGACCAAGCGATTAAAGACTTGGCAAAATCTGCCTTTGGGCATGCAGGGCAAAAATGTTCCGCGAGTAGCCTCGCTATTTTGGAAGCCGAAGTTTACGATGACCCTATTTTCCGTCGTCAACTGAAAGATGCTGTCCAGAGCTTACACATTGCGTCCGCACATGATCTCAATGCCAAAATGACAACCGTCATCCGTGAACCTGATGCAAAACTCAAGCAAGGTTTAACCACGCTCGAAAGTGGCGAAGATTGGTTGCTCAAACCACGTATGGTGGATGGTAATCCGAATCTGTGGACACCGGGCATTAAATTAGGTGTGACACAAGGCAGCTTCTTCCATCAAACCGAGTGTTTTGGTCCTGTTTTGGGCTTAATGCGTGCGCGTGATCTCGACCATGCGATTACCCTTGCTAACGATATTGACTACGGTCTGACAGGCGGTATCCATACGCTTGATGACCGTGAAATTGCAATCTGGCGTGATCGTGTTCAAGTTGGCAATGCGTATATCAATCGTGGCACAACAGGCGCAATCGTCCAACGGCAACCTTTTGGCGGATGGAAAAAATCAGCATTTGGATATGCCAAAGCAGGGGGTGCAAATTACACCTATGCCTTATCCAATTGGCAAGATGATAGCGACGATGCCCATGATTTGCTCGGACGCGCCCAAGCCTCTTATAAGCATGCGTGGCTAGAGCATTTCTCAGTGGCACATGATCCAAGCCAATTACAAGGTGAATCGAATGTATTCCGTTATCGTAAAATGGGACGGATTCTGATGCGCGTCACCCCTGATAGCAATCCATTGGATGTGCAACGGGTGCTGATGGCGACCCAATATTGTGATGTACCCCTCTATATCAGCTTGAGTGATGACTCCGCCAAAATGGAAATCATGAATTTGGATTCATGGCGACACATGAGCCTGCATGTTGAGAGTGAGGCGCAATTTATCGCACAAGTGACAAGCAACGCTTATCAATATCGCCAACGGATTCGTGCGCTTGACCCTGTATCCGATGCGGTGCGTGATGCTGCTACTGAAGCCCATGTGATGATTGCCGATGCCCCTGTTGTCAGTAATGGACGCTTGGAATTACGGCATTATCTACAAGAACAAAGCATCAGCCAAACAACACATCGTTACGGCAATATCGTTGCGAAATAGTCTATTTTCCCCGCTCACAAACCCCTCTCCCATAAAAAGGTGAGGGGCTTTTCAAGGCATTTATTGCCACGAAGTCACGAAAAACACGAAGAAAAATAGCAAAAAGCCTCGTCCGCTATTCCAATTTTCATAGGTCGCCTTGCCTTCCCGATATGATGATAGCTTTACGGCAACCCCTCCCATAAATCCGCCTCCCCTCGGCATTCGCTGACGCTCATTAGAGGAGAGGAGACTTCAAAAGCCTCCTTTCTCCACAGACGAGGAACGAGGCGCATGGGGAGAGGACGGGAGGATTTTCAAGGGTAGGTATATTTATGCTCCTACTTTTGATTATGCTAAAAATCACTATATCCTCAGCATCCATCGCCATATGTTCAAAACATATGGCTAGATTTTTGAGAAAAGTCCAACAAATGGACTCTTGTGAACCCATTTGTTGGGTTTTCACTTTTTTGTAGCATTCGGTTTTGAACCGAATGTGACGCAAATGCAGACTATTATTAAATACCTACCCCTGCGAAGCATTGATCCCTCACTACACTTTTTCGCTCAACTGCTCACCCATCATATATGTAAAAT
>JBAUIA010000047.1:0-1852 GCA_049680565.1 Phototrophicaceae bacterium | reverse complement strand
GGTGGTGTCGCAGGGTCTGATCCGCTCAAGTTTAAAACAGGAATGCAAGTCCATCATGCGGCATTTGGCGTGGGTACAGTCATTGATAGCAATCGGGTGGATGGTAAAGAAATTGTCGATGTTGCCTTCAAGAATAAGAAATTTGGTTTGAAAAAACTTGATGCTGAATTTGCTCAAATGTCGATTTTGTAAAGTTAAACGATCATTTATGAGCATATAAGAATATGTTGAGAGTGACTGTTTGCAGATTCGTATAGAATCTGATGAAAATATAATGATGGAGTGCCTATTCCCCATTTACAAAGTAGGCACAGGTCACTAAAATTTAGCTCATATCAATGCGCCTGATTATTAAGGCGCTTTTGTCATTTATATGGGAGACTATCAGAATGTCTTTGACCCTTACAGAAAATAAAATTGGCGCTATCGCATACGATATTTATGTCGATGGCAACTTAGTCGAAACCGTCACCGAAGACGATTCAATCGAATATTTGCATGGTGGCGATAATATCGTCCCCGGTTTAGAACGCGCACTCGAAGGTAAAAAAGCTGATGACACATTTGATGTCACAGTTGAACCTAAAGATGCTTATGGTGATTACGATGACGATCTCATCGAAGAAATTCCTGCTGAAGACTTCAACTTTGACGAAGAAGGCATGGAGCTTGAAGTTGGTCTTGAAGTAGAAATGATGGATGAAGATGGTGACATCCTCGAAGGCACAGTCGTTGGTATTGAAGGCGATAATGTCCTCGTTGATTTGAACCCACCACTCGCTGGTAAAACCATCCGTTATGTCGGCAAAGTATTAAGTGTGCGCGAACCCAACGAAGAAGAACTTGAATGGGGCTTCCCTGAAAGTTTGTTGGATGATATGTTCGGCGAAGAAGACGATTTCGACGACGAAGACTAAGTAATCGGCAGCAATTTCAGTGTGATTTTAAAGAGGCATATTTTAGAATATGTCTCTTTTTTTGTTCAATTTTTAGGAGGATAGTCTATGCGATTCATTCTAGCCAGTAGCTCCCCACGTCGCCGAGAAATCATCAGCGAGATGCTGCTTGGTTCATTTGAAATTATTAAACCTAATATTGATGAAACACAACAAGCCAACGAAGCCCCACTGGATTACGTCAAACGCCTATCGCAAGAGAAAGCAAACGCAGTTGCGGAACATATTGACGATAATACGCCAATTCTCGCTGCGGATACGGTGGTCATCCTCGCAGCAGATACAATTGGCATCGAAACCAACGGGGAAATTTTAGGCAAACCAGCCAATGCTGATGAAGCGCGTGCCATGTTAAAACGCTTACGCAATCGTCCCCATATTGTCTGTACGGCTTTCACACTAAAACGGGGGCGTTATCAAGTGACTGAATACGCACGAACGCTCGTCTATATGCGGGATTATAGTGATGCCGAGATTGATGCCTATATTGCAACAGGTGATCCATTTGATAAAGCGGGTAGTTATGCGATCCAACATGAGGGTTTTCATCCTGTTGAGCGCATTGAAGGCAGTTATAGCAATGTCGTCGGCTTACCTGCTGATGAAGTACGTTCGGAGTTAATTCGTGCAGGTGTAAGCGTAAAAGATGTGCCATTCACTGTTTTATTCCGTGAAAACCACTTTATGGAATTTATCCCCACAAATATACCCTTAACCTCCACTTTAGACCCTTCGGTCAAGATGACCTTTGCCATATGTGTGGTGAAATGTGGGGAACAGTATCTCTTACACTACAATCCGTATCGTGAAAATTGGGAACACGCAGGTGGAGGTATTGAACTTGATGAACATCCAGATGATACAGCCGTGCGTGAATTATACGAAGAAACAGGTCA
>JBAUIA010000046.1:0-72712 GCA_049680565.1 Phototrophicaceae bacterium | reverse complement strand
ATTGAAATTACAGAGAAAATTATGCGTGGCGTTGTCAGTATTCCGCATGGCTTTGGGCATGGTCGGCAAGGCGTAGAACTTGATGTTGCAACAGCCAATGCAGGGGTTAGCATTAACGACCTCACCGACGATCAGGTCATTGATGAACTCACAGGCAATGCTGGGTTTAGTGGTGTTGCCGTACAAATTGAAAAAGTTATCGTATAAGTAAGAAGGAGTGTAGCGGTTTGGTAAGCCAAACCGCTCTCTACTATTGACATTAAGCTCGCGTCACTTCAGGAACATCTTGCGAAATATCCTCGGTTTGGGTATTTTTCGCTAAACGATTAATGACCAATTCTTGCATCCGAGATAAAGCCGTGTTCGCAAATCGCTTCTGCAACATCCGTCCAAATAACGTGAATCCTAAGCGATAAAATGGATTGGCGATATGCCCTGTTTTTGAGTAAGAATGCACGCGGAATTCAACTTCGCCACTATCGAGGAATTTCCAAATTTCAAAGGTAATTTCGCCCATCTCAAAGTGACCTTCGAGGGTTTGGTAGCTATATCCCCAAACTTGTGCCAAGCCTTTCTCATCATCGGTACGTTGCTCATCAATGACGGAACTAATCCGCACACCAAAGTAAAATTTGAAAATGAGAAACTTGGCTTCCAATAGCATCACTCGTTCAGCAAGCGCTGCATCGGGGATAAAAATGCCTGAAATCAAATTTGGATCAGGAAATTCATAATTCGTCAGAACGTGTTGTGCTAGCTCCCATGATCCATTTTTCTGAGGTGCGCCAGATGCTTCTTTTGGTAAGTCAATTTCGTATTTATCAAAGCGCCAACCATTGACTTCGGTAAAACTCTCACGCTGATCTAAATCAAAATTGAGTCCGTAATGACGCATCTGTGAAAGTTGCGGGCTATATTGTTGCCAGCGTTCAGCATTGCCAACAACTTCATTTTTAACGTAGGTATATGGTACACGATGTGTCATCACCTGAATATCATCAAGGGCTTGTGCTTCACTGACCTCAACCACCCGTTGGCAGAAAAATATCCACATCTTCTCTTGAGAAAATTTAACAACAGGCAATACATCGTACAAGAAATGCACCAATCGGTCTTTACTACGTGACCATGAGCGAATCTCAAAGCGTGTGACGGTTTCTTTTTCAGGATGGTCAGTGATACGAAATTGGATCTCCCCTGCTTCCAGATGGTCATCCAATGTGATAAATGAAAAGGATGTTGGCGTGACATCAATCACACGCACAGGACCATCCCAAGGACCTGCAATATGAATATAATAATCATCCCCGACTTGCATCGGTGCATCGTTTTCTTCTTCAAGGCGTTCAAAAATTGCCATATCTGATGGTGAAAAACTATTGAGATGTTCTTCTATCAATGTCATTAAATCGGCTTTAGAACGCTGTACATTGTCTAAATCAACATAATAACGCCGATAAAATAAAGGACCATAACCACTTGCTAATAATTGTGGAGCGCGTTCACCCATGAAGATTGAGTCATCGAGCAGATGCGGTGTCGCCGTTGTCATTTCTAAGTCAACTTCATTCATATCGAAGTCGATTGAGGTATGTCGCCATAATCGCCAGATAACAGCGCTGATTGCACTGAGTGTGAGTGATACAAGCGCTATTTTTTTAGTTTTGTCGTTCATCTTGTTGGTGGATTACTTCCGATAAATTTTAGTATATCTTTAGTATCGTTCATGAAGGTTCTTATAGCATAAATAAGCTATAAGAAGTCTATTAGATGATTTATCTTCACCACTGATGTTGACTTACTCAAACGGGTACTTGGGAAAAAGAACGTTATTTTATAAAAATTAGGCAGAATACCCAACAGCTTGCTGTTCGTCCTTGCTGTGCGTTTGTACACCATACTGTGAAGTTAAGAAAACATGCTACAGAAAATGACCCTAAAAGAGCTTTCTAAATCCCTCTCTACTCGTGGGAGAGGGATTTAGGGAGAGGGGGAAATTTATCTTAAAGATATTACGTTTGTACAAACGGCTTATATGGATTTATGAAAGGACGTAGCTTTAACCTCGAACTGAGTCCCTTACATAGACCTGAACGCATATATCGCCTTACTTTAGCTGTAGCATCTTGTATGTTTAGCTTGTAACAATCGGTGAATTTGCCTTATCTCATGGCTTAAATTCTGAGATTAATCGCACGGATCGTCAGGATTTGAGTATTTTTCGTTTAGGATGGGATTGGCTTCTACGATGATTTACCGTCGATGACCCCATCCCTATCTTATTTAGACCTGACTTCTGTTTGGTGTCGGGTCGCTAATATAATTTAGTAACATCTAGCTGATTAATGAGAGCTTCATTATTCTGAAAACGGCGTAAGTTCTCGCAAAATATATCAACTATTTTTTGATTCTCTGAGTTCGCGGTACTGGCTGAATGTGGGCTGATAATAACATTCGGCATATCCCAAAGCGGATTATCTGGTGGGAGTGGCTCAGTTGCAAAGACATCTAATGCTGCCCCTGCTAACTTGCCTGTTTGTAAGGCGCTAATCATCGCTATTTCATCAATCACAACGCCGCGAGCAATATTGATAATGACTGCACCTTGTGGCAACAAATCAATCTCAGTTTGCCCAATAAGATTTTCCGTTTCAGGGGTATGTGGCGTGGCTAATACGAGAAAGTCTGATTGTGGTAACATTTTATGAATATCATCTTTTCCATATAAATCATCCACATTGGCTACTGGTAGTTCTGGATTACGTCGATTACCAATAACACGCATATCAAATGCTTTTGCCAAACGCGCCACTTCTTCGCCAATAGACCCTAAGCCAATAATAGTGACTGTTTTTGTTGCTAATTCATCACCGCCATGCCGTTCCCAATGATGCTTCGCTTTCTTTTCAACTAAGAGGTTATAATTTTTTGAGAACATAAGCATACTCATTAAGGCAAATTCAGCTAATGGACGCGCATGGACACCACTTGCTGTCGTGAAAACCCAATCAGTACGTTCAGCAAATTGCATTCGATGAACAAATTGACCGATGCCTGCGCTGGTTGATTGTATCCATTGGAGCTTATGTGCTAAATCTGGTAAATCTTGCCGATGACTATAATCAAAGTCAAATAAAATTTCAGCACTGCCCAATAAGGTTTGCCATTCTTCTTCTTGCTGAGGCGTGCGCGTAACAGGCGCAGAATGATCCGATACATAACGAGGCTGACCAACGAGATCGGGGCGATAGATGAAATTTAAGTCTGGAAATTCTGAGCGCATACGCTCAATATGAACAGGTTCAAGAAAACTAGCGATAAGAACAGTTAAAGACATAGGTATTATTTCCTCTAGTTGAATGGATTTTCATCTGCTGAAAAAGGCAAAGGATGGTAGACAATATCTAACAGAAGATCAACAAGCGCGTTAAAATCCGACGCATGAATTGTCTCAAATGGACTATGTGTGTAGCGCGTTGGTACAACAATTGCAGAACTTGCAACACCTTCACGAATCAAAGCACCTGCATCTGTTCCATAAATGGCATATGCAGCATGTTGGATTGGAATTTGTGCACTGTTAGCTCTGTCTACGATATGTTGGGTGAGTGGGACATCATAGCTATATAAATCTTTATGGATTATAGCGGGTCCATGCCCTAATCGCGTTGAAACATCAAGCGGATTAACACCGGGGACATCACCAGATAAGCCTGTATCAATTGCAATTGCATAAGAGGCGTTGATCTGTCGATTGATGGATTGTGCGCCATAAAGTCCACTCTCTTCTTGAATGGTTGATCCAAAGTATAAATCTACTTTTAATTGTGTTGGGTCAATGCGATCTAGCAAAGCATCCATGACCGCCAATGATACACGGTTATCCATCGCTTTACCTGTTAGATAATCACCATGTTGCGTAAAAGTTGGATTCCATACAATACGATCACCAATTTTAATGCCTTGTGTTTCAACCGCCTCACGACTGGGCAGGAAGACATCCACAAAGAGATCATTCCAATCCAAATCAGTCTTATTACGTTGGGCAGGTGTTAAAATGTGTCCTGTTAAGGTTGCAAAAACACCATTCAACACTACATTTTGTCCGACGACTAATGCTTTTTGCCCCATAGGGTTAAAATATGAGCCTCTTAAATCAGGTTTATCACTTTGGCGTTGACCTGAATTGAAGAAAATAAAGCCATCTTCTGAGATATGCTTTACAGTAAATCCAATTTCATCACCATGCCCCACCAATAGAAGTTTATGCCCATCACCACCAACCCGTGCGATATAATTACCAACAGGGGTGATGGTTGATTGCACAACACGATTTTGCCATCGGTCTGCTATAACCTGATGAACACGCCGTTCATATCCTCCCGGTGCTGCTATTTCACATAATTCTTTCAAAAAATCAAACATGATATTAAACCCTTAATCGTGGATCAAGCACGTCACGTAAACCATCACCGAGCAGATTAATAGCGAGTACAGTAATCATAATAGCAAGCCCCGGAAAGGTTGTTACCCAATGAGCAGATCGTAATGCTGATCGCCCCTCAGCGAGCATGATGCCCCATTCAGGTGTTGGTGCTTGCGCCCCTAATCCTAGGAAGCTCAAGGCAGCACCTGCAATAATAGCACCTGCAATACCATTGGTAATCACAACAATAATTGGGGTGACGACATTCGGTAAAATATGACTCCACATAATGCGCCCATGTGAACATCCTAAAGCGCGTGCTGCTTCAATATAATCCATCTGCTTGATGCTTAACGTGCTACCACGCACAATCCGTGTAAAAGTTGGAATTGTTGAAATACCAACAGCGATCATGACATTGGGTAAACTTTTGCCTAAAATAGCTACAATAGAAAGTGCTAATAAAATACCGGGGAAGGCAAGTAGAACATCTATCAATCGCATAATAACAATATCGACCCACCCGCCTAGATACCCTGCAAGAATGCCCAACAATGTGCCGATTGTGCTGGCAATCAAAATAGAAATAATACCAACTTGGACAGATAAACGCCCACCGTATAAAACACGCGCAAATACATCACGCCCAAAATTATCTGTGCCAAAAATATGCTCTGAACTGGGTGGTGTTAAACCTGTTAACGGTGCAATTTGGATAGGATCATATTGTGTGAGTAATGGTGCAAATATTGACATTGAAATGATAACAATAAGAATACTCGCGCCAATGATAATACCTCGGCTTTGTCGCAGGCGTTTCAAGAAACTGATTATGTTACTTTTTTGTGTATTGGGGTCTATCGTTGCAATATTAGTCATAGCGGATTCTTGGGTCTAGGTAAACATAAATAACGTCGATAAAAATGTTGATGATGACATACGATGTAGCAATAAATAAGGTTGTCCCTTGTACTAATGTAAAATCTTTGTTGAGAACGGCTTGTACATACATGCGACCAATTCCTAAGCGTGAGAAAATTGTTTCGGTCAAAACTGCACCGCCTAGCAATTGCCCAAATGTTAAACCAATAATAGTGATAACAGGGATCATAGCATTGCGGAGAGCATGTTTATAAACAACATTCGCATTCAAAATCCCTTTAGCACGCGCTGTCCGAATATAATCTTGATGAAGAACATCTAACATGCTTGAGCGCACCATGCGGGCAAGTGACCCTGCTGAAAGAAATCCGAGTGCGAATGCAGGCATAACCAGATGATTAATGCTACCTTGTCCAACAGTGGGTAACCATCTTAGCTGAACTGAAAAAATCATAATTAGCAATAAAGATGACCAATATACAGGCATCGAAATCCCTGTAAGTGCAATAATCATTGCAGCAGAATCAATCACCGTATTATGCTTAACGGCTGCTAAAACACCTAATCCTACACCAATAATGATTGATAAAATGAGTGCCGTTACGGTGAGTTCAAGTGTGCTGGGTAAGCGAATTAAGATTTCATCCAGAACAGGTCGTCGGCTATTGAGTGAATTACCAAAATCACCTTGCAAGGCATTAAACATATAATCAAAATACTGTACATGAAGCGGACGATTTAAGCCCATTTGTTCGCGGATAACTTCAAGCTGCTCAGGTGTTGACTGACGCTCGCCGATAAAAATTTCAGCAGGATCACCCGGAATTAAATGAAGCATCAAAAAAACAATGATGCTAACAAAAAGGATTGTCGGAATTGCTTGAAAGAGACGTTGGATAACGAACTTAATCATAATCGGCTTGATTCTATGCACTCATCAGTAAAGGTAAGCGGAACATATTTCATACACGTTTACTTTCTTTAATTAAAATAAGACCCTATAGAAAATGCTCTATAGGGTCTTAAAAGTTAGAGATCAGTTACTCAGTGAAGCATTATAGAAGTTAGGTAAGTTACCACCACCTAAGAATTCAACGCCACTTAGGTTAGCACTATAACCATAGAGTAAGAAAGGATCATTGAAGAAAACCATGATCGCATCTTCAGCTACTAATTGTTGTACTTGCGCGTACAACGCAGCCCGTGCTTCAGTGTCTGTTTCGGCAGCAGCTTGTGCGAGTAGACTATCCATTGCATCACTACGATAACGATTGCGGTTTGTACCACCATCGGCATTGGATGAATCGAATAATACACGTAAGCCGTCTGGATCTGTCCAAGTATCCCACCAGTTTTGAGTGTTGTGTTCACCTGCACGTACTGCATCGAAGTAACCTGAGCGTGATGCCCCATTAAGATTAACTTGGATACCAATCTGTGCTAAATCAGCTTGCAAATAGGTTGCCATTGCAACACCAAGTGGTGAATCTGCACGATACCAATGGTCGATTGCTAGAATTTCACCCTCACGTTCACGGATGCCATCACCATCGGTATCAACCCAACCTGCTTCTTCAAGGGTTGCTTGTGCTTGCTCAACATCATAGGGGAGGTAATCACACGTTGCAGGATCATAACCAAACATAACTTTGGTGAGTGCGCTACAAGCAGGTGTACCAAAACCGTTGAATACGGTATCAATCAAGCCTTGCTTGTTAGAACCTTGTGCTATTGCTTGGCGAACGGCTAATTCACTTGTTGGGAATTGTTCAGCATTCATCATTAATGACCAACCATGACCCGGTTGTTCAATTTGTTCAATTACAAAGTTTGAATCGTCCATCATACGTGCGACATCAAGCTCAGGAACATCATCAATAAATTGTACTTGACCTGATTCTAAAGCAGCAAGGCGTGTCGCAGGTTCTTGAATGATGAGGAACGTTAGGTTTTCAATGTTTGCTGGATCTGATTTTCCAAATACAGCTTCTGAACCCCAATTGTAAGCATCATTACGCACGAGAACAATTTCTGAATCAGGTACGTATGATTCAAGGATGAAAGGTCCTGTTCCTACGACTGTGTCTAATCCATAATCTGCGCCAAGATCAGCCACTGCTGTAGGTGATGTTGGTGCGAGGTACGGTGTTGACAATGAATTTAAGAAAGGTGCGTATGGGCTACTGAAGCGTACAACAACGGTGTATTCATCAATAACTTCTGATTCGAGGTATGGACCCAGTAAACTAATTGCAAGTTGTGATGCTGTATCAGGGTCAGCGATACGATCAAAGGTAAATTTGACCGCTTCAGCATTGAATGGTGTTCCATCATGGAAGGTAACATCATCACGCAGTGAGAAGGTATATTCTGTCGCTTCATCATTAATTTCCCATGATGTTGCTAATCCGGGTGTAAATACACCAAGAGGTTGTTGCCATACGAGTGGATCAAAAACATGCCCCATAACCACGCCGACACTTGAAAAAGTTGTTACATTAGGATCAAGTGTATCAACATTATTGCTAATACCAAACGAAATTTGACTATCTTGAGCCATGCTCACAAAGGAGCTTAAACTAAGTGCGCTCAATAATAAAGCAACAACGAGCATTCTAAACGATTTGTGTCTCATAAACTTATCTCCCAATTATACAGACATTCTTATTTTTTTTGCGGATTGCTTGACACATCGTGTGCCATTGCTATAATACCGCTTGTACTGTCGATTGTCGACCATCGACAAAAAGGATTATAGACAGTAGTATTTCGCTTGTCAACAAAAATAGTAACCATATTTTATCAAAATCTCTTATTCAAAAGTGTAGATTGTGGAAAAGATGTCTCTTAGCGATCATATTCAATGGCAAAATATACCCTTACCCGGTTTAGCTTCTGAAACAAATTTAACACTTGCAATCGGCACAGTAGGACAAGGCGAGCCAATTGCTGTCATTTCAGCAGGGGTTCATGGTGATGAAGGACCTTGGGGTGCTTGGGCAATCCATCAAATGTTAGAGCGTATCCCATTAGAAAAGTTAAACGGTACAATCCGTGTTGTCCCTGTTGCTAATCCCTTGGCAATGCAAGCCGATTTACGCAATGCCCCTGTCGATCAACTTGACTTGAATCGAGCATTCCCCGGTCATCCTGATGGATCATATACTGAACGTGTTGCCGATTTAATTGTTCAAAATGCCTTGCAAGATGCAGATTACGTGATTGATTTACATGGTGGCGGTAGTTGGTGTGTCAATGCGTTTGTATTTGAAATGGAAAATAGTGAAATCCTATCCAATGCAATTGATGCCCCTTTTGTTGTCCGCGCTCCTGATCGATCAGTCACGTTAACGGGCTATGCAAAATCAAAAGGCGCAACGGTAACGGCTATCGAAATGGGTGGTCGATCACAGTATGAAGCAGACTGGGCGCATCGCATCGCAACGAGTCTAATTCGCGCCCTTAAAGCAGTTGGTGTCATTGAGGATAGCATTGATATTGAAGAAAAAAATGGCGATGCGATTCCGCTAGGCAATAGCAAAGTGCTACGCCCTAAAATGGGCGGAATATTTATGCCCATCGTGAAAGCAGATCAAGTTGGGAAGATTGTAGAAGAGGGAACAGTATTGGGTCATATTTTAGACCCTGTTACCCATCAAATAAAAGAAACCTTCACAGCACCCTTTCCACAGACAGCTATTATGTTATTACGCCCAACCCTTTGCCGTATTGAAGGTGGGGCAATGACATACGTATTAGCAGCACCTTTATTGACTGATAATTAAGTATAAAAGGATTTATTATGGCTGAGAAATTACGTGTAGGTGTTATTGGCGCAGGTCGCTGGTCTGCAAGTGCCCATTTACCCGGATTCACACGGTCTCCTCTGAGTGAGATTGTTGCTATCTGTGATATGAACCGAGAACTCGCAGAACAACGTGCTAAAGAATTTAATATTCCGCATGTTTATACTGATTACCGAGAAATGCTAGAACATGCAGATATTGATGTGGTAGATATATGTACACGCGGTGGCATTGGTGATAAAAACAATCATGAGGAACTCGCTTTTGCAGCAATAGAAGCAGGTAAGCATGTCCTATGTGAAAAACCTGTCGCACATGATTATCGCAACACATGGAAAGCCCATGAACTCGCCAAATCTAAAGGTTTAAAAACTAAAGTCGGTCTGACATTTCGCTATGCACCTGCTATGCAATACATGCGTGAACTCATTGAAGAAGGTTTTATCGGCGATCCTTATATTTTCAACGGCTTTGAACAAAATTCACAGTTCATCAGCCCAACTGAACCTGTCACCAAGCTCGATTTGATTCCTAAAACTGAACAAGAAGAAATCAAAGTATCTTCTATTGAAGGTTATGGCGCACCTATTATTGATCTCAGCATGTGGTTTATGGGGAGTGACCTCAAGAGCTTAGTCGGTACACTACATAATTTCGTCCCTTATCGCACCATGCCAGACGGAACACAAGTCCGTACGAATATTGATGATGGTGACGTTTACATTGGAGAATACGAAAACGGAGGATTTTGTACGATCCAGAGTAGTTACGTAACAGTCAATAGCTATCCGGGATTAGAAGCGCGTGCTTACGGCTCACAAGGTGCGCTCCTTTGTCGCTTAGGTGCAGAATTAGAAGGACAACAAATTTTACGCAAATCAACTAGTCCTAACGCGCATGAGGTTGAATACATCCCTGTCGAGATCCCTGATAGATTCTATCCACCTCAATATAAGGTAGGCGAGCCTTGGCCGTCCATGTTTTACGCGAATCTAGTTCATAATTTCAATCAGGAAATTATCAACGGAGGCGACGAAAATCAGGGTAACTTTGCCCAAAGTGCAAAAGTCCAAGAGATTATCAATGCTGTTGAAATCTCACATCGAGAACGTCGCTGGGTTGATTTACCCTTGAACTAAGGCTTGAAACAATCGCCATAAGCGTTGATTAATAGTGATTATTGTAATTATCAGTCCACATTCAGGAAGTACCCCCAGCCGAGAATTAGAAAATCACGGCACTTTTTGTGATGATATGCAGCAGAGTCTTAATGGGGAGGATTTATTCAATATTTTAGATGTCAATTTCTTACATTAAATAACGACAGTATAAGGGTTTTCGATGAATAGAATTCCTCATTCTTGGATGATAGCGAATCTAAAAAAAACACATTTGATTCTTGGGGCGCTCATTAAGGATATAGATCAGCAACAAGCACAACAACTGAGGGATGGTCAAGATGGCTGGAACATTCTTGAGATAATCTGCCATGTGCGAGATTATCAAGAAATTTTCTATGGTCGGTTAAAGCGTATCCTCGAAGAAGATAATCCGACATTTGAAGTGTATGATGAAGTCGCCCGTGAAGCAATGATTACAGAACGTGACTATGCTAACCAGAACTTGAAGGCGGTATTCGCAGACTACTGCAAAACGCGCGAACATCTAATCAGTTTTCTTGCTGAATTAGACGAAGACCAATGGCAGCGAGTAGGCATTCACCCGATGTTAGGCGAAGTTGATATTAGCGTGCCAATCTTCCATACAATTCTGCATGATGCCGATCATAGTGAACAAATTGCTCGAATATGCGACTAATAACAAAATAACGTGTTTTCGAGCCATATAATCTAAAATAGTGAGTTTTTAGTCCTTAGCTCTTTGTTTTTAGCAGTTCACTAAAGACTAAAAACTTTATTGCAAATAACGCTACGATATTACAGAATTTCAATTTCTGTGTTATCCAAAACTGACATTAATAATAGACATTCTATACTGAAAGCTGAACTATATGACTGAATTAAAGAATGCGTTTGGCATCATAACAGGTGTAGCTGAAGGACTGGGTAATAAGATTGCCAGAGCTTGTGCAAAAGAAGGTATGCGATTAGCGCTCATGGATATTCAAGCAGACAAATTGATGGCATTAGTCGATGAGTTGAAAGCTGATGGTATCGATTGTTTACCGATAATTGTTGATTTATCAGATGCCGACCAAACACATGCTGCAATTCAACAGGCACTCGATTATTATGGTGTACCGCGTGTGCTGATTCATAATGCTGCTGTCTTGAACGAACGACAATTTAAAGATGTTACATTCGAGCAATGGCGTACAGAAATTGATATTATTTTACAAGCTGCATTTATCTTGAGTAAGGCGGTCTGGCAACCAATGATTGATGCAGGCGGTGGAAGCATTATCTATATCTCATCAGGGTCTGCGCTCAAAGGTTTCATCAAGGAAGCAGCTTATTGCCCCGGCAAGCATGGTCAGGAAGGTTTAATGAAAGTGCTTTCGATGGAAGGCAAGCCATATAACATTGCCGTTAATACCGTCACGACTGGAGCCCCAATCGATACACCAATGTCGCGTGGACACTATCCTGATGAATTACGCCAAAAATGGGTTGATCCAGTTTTACTAGCACCCGCTTTTCCATGGCTCGCTCGCAAGGACGCTTCTGATATGACGGGTGAACGCTTAGACGCGTATCAAATTTCGCAATCGCTAAGTTCATCAGCGTAATCACATCAAGAGTCGATTAGTATATGAGAGAAATCCAGTAAAGATCAGTTTTCAAAGGAGGCTGAGATGATGACACTTGATGAAAAATTTAGAGCGCTTGAGGCTGATAACGCTCCCGGACAAGAGGTTCGACAAGATATAACTGACCTTAATACGATTATGCGTGGTGAAAAACTTAAAGGCGTTCCCGTTGATTTTTCGCATGGAAATGTTGATGCTTTTCCGCCAATATCCGCCGTATCAGAAGTATGGAGAGATGGTTTCGAGATTGGAAGCCAGCAAGCATACACAGAATATCGCGGTGCGGCTCAAATTCGTGAAGGATTGGCTGAGCGTCTTGCTAAATTTACGGGGCATCCAATTTCAGCAGAACATGAATTAATTATAACTCCCGGAACTCAAGGTGCTCTATTTTTGGCACTCGGCGCAACAGTTACCTCAGGAACAAAAGTGGCAGTTGTTGAGCCTGATTATTTTGCAAATCGCAAACTTGTTAAGTTCTTTGATGGCATAATGATACCTATTCCATTGCATTATCAAGAATCTGCGTCTGAAAAGGGAATTGATCTCAATCAGCTTGAAGATGCCTTTAAAACTGGAACGAAAGTATTTGTCTTCTCAACCCCTAACAACCCTACTGGTCTTGTATATTCGCCCCGATCAATTGCTGCAATCTCAGAACTTGCTGCCGTATACGGCGTGACCGTAATTGTTGACCAACTATATTCTCGCTTACTCTACAGTGGCGAGGTTTATACACATCTTCGTGCATGTAATCCGCAAGTGGAAAACCTTATCACTATCATGGGACCTTCAAAGACTGAATCTCTCAGTGGCTTTCGTGTTGGAACTGCATTTGGAACACCCAGCTTAATTGAACGTATGGAACGGCTTCAAGCAATTGTTTCTCTACGTGCATCAGGATATAGTCAAAAAGTTCTTGAGACGTGGTTTGAAGAACCAAGAGGCTGGCTAGAAAAGCGTATTCATGAGCATGAAGTGATACGAGATGAATTACTGAATATTTTCAGGGCTGCTGATCTTCCCACGGCAACGCCACAGGCAGGAAGTTATCTTTTTCCACAATTACCCCCACTGAGTGTTGCGGCAAATACATTTGTACAATTGCTTCGATTCCAAGCTGATGTGATTGTTACACCGGGAACAGAATTTGCCCCAACTGTAAGTGATAGCATTCGCTTGAATTTTTCACAAGACTATACAGCAGCACTTGCAGCAGTCGTACGGATAGTAAAAATGGTGGAAGAATATCGCATATGAGCCAAAGAACTGAACAACCTATCCCGCAAGGTAAGTACTTACCTGCGGTTCGGCATGCAAACTTGATTTTTACTTCGGGTATGACACCTCGCAAATCAGGGGTACTTATTTATTCTGGAAAAATCCATGTAGCTGATCCAATAGAATCCCACCGAGAAGCAATACGCTTAGCAACACTAAATGCTCTTGTCGCTGCTCAATCTTGTTTGAAAAACGATGAGAAAATATCTGTAATTGCTCAACTCAATGTTTTTTTGAATGCAGAAGATGGCTTTACTTTACATACTAAGCTGGGTGATTACGCATCAGAACTCTTGATTGAATATTTAGGTGCTGGTGCTATTGGTAGTCGTGCTGCGATTGGTGTGGCTTCCTTACCTTCAGATGCCCCAGTTGAAGTAACATTAATTGCGATTGTCGGCTAATTTTTCAAAATAGATTATGTCATTAAAACACTGAAAAACTTTATGACATATGCCCAGAACCATTCGTGAAAATGTGACTGATGAGACGGTCTAAACAGTTGATTTAGGATCAACCTAAGGCTTAAACTAAGATCAACAAGAGCAGATTAACTACTCTTGTTGATACAAATATCTTAGTCCTCTTGCAGGTTGCCATACGTTTCTTCATCCCAAATATCGACAATGAGATCACTTGCTGTTGCAATATGTACTTCAATCAAATGAGTTGCAAGTGGCAAATCATAAGATCGTATAGCATCAATAATTGGTATATGACTACGTGCCATAACTTCAATGTCTTTTCGGCGCATATCTCTCAATGCCAAAACTTGATGAACACGTTGAGAAACAGTATTCCATGTTGAAATAAGAAGATTATGATTGCTCAATGTAATTAGGGTATCGTGGAATTGATGGTCAAAAACACTAACTAATTGTGGATCATTCGCAATCGCAGCATCCACCATTTTAGCACAACAAACATCAAGTGCTTCAAGATCAATGGGAGATACGTTTTCAATGATTCGCTTAATTGCAAAGGCTTCCAGAGTGCTACGTAAGCTATATAATTCTTCGATATCATTGCGCGTCAATCGCCGAACCATTGTTTTGTGATAAGGAATGAGTTCAATCAGACCTTCTGCATTTAAGATTTGTAGCGCTTCACGAAGTGGCGCACGACTAACGCCAAATTGGTCAGCAAGGGATGATTCAACCATAGTTTGACCGGGTTTTAACTCAGCCGTCAATATCGATTCGCGTAATAAATCAGCGATTCTTTCACGGAGTGGCTTGTTTTCTATAATATTGCTCTTATCATTTGACATAGTTGCCATTCTATATTAATAATTAATCTAAAAATTGTCGACAATCGACAATAATAAGTATAATGATGAGTCTTTTATACTGTCAAGTTATTTAGATCAAAATATTGTTTGGAAGTAATCTAATGGAATAATTAGCCTCGCAAATTATATTGCCACTCTGTTTGAGAGCGTTATAGCACTTGAGCGTATGTTTTACCTATATTTAGGCTCAAATTATATCAACCGACACAACGATGTCCAGCCTAGTTCTGTTGCAAATAATTCATTCAAAAGGAGTAGAAAGTGTAGCAAGAGCGTGTCTTGTTTGAGATCAAAGCAGCATTCTTATCAACTGTAATCACTCTAGGATGAGCTTACATGAGATTGTCCTAAAACTTTCCGAAACTTAATGATTGGCAAATACTGAGCAATCTCGTATCTGCCAATCGTCATTAGGTGTATTTACTCATCTACAGTGGCATTGAATGTATAGCGCGTGCCATCGACTGTTTCGAGGATGAGTTGGTTCTCGCTATTGACGGCATAAGTAAATGCGATAGGTGGGAACAAACCTGCCAGTAAATCATTGTCACAGAGTTCTTCTTCTGTTTCGATCTCACTCAAATTCATGACTGCCCCATCGACGGACGCAATAGCAAATGCTTGGTTACAGGCAACTGTCATAAAGACTGCCTCACCCACAAATTGCATCGTATAAAATGTTGCGTCGTCAGGTGTTATCGCCACATCATCGCGTGTTGCTGTTTCAAGTTGCCATGTCAGATCACTGATGATGGGCGGTGCAAATCGTAGTAATCCTGTGGGAGATTGAATCAGTAACGTGCCATTTTCGACACTGAACATGATGGCATTATTCAAGGCTTGCAAATACTCGCCTTCGATTGTGTCAGGGGCGCACATTGCTAATGTCGAAATCGTGGTTTCAATACGGAATGGCTCTAATTCATAATCGGCACGCACACGGTTACAATCTGCTTTGATTGCCATGCCATCCTCCAAAATGATAAGGTCGTAGCGCGAAGCTAGCTCAATATCACGATCATCGAAGGTTTGTAATTCCCATAATTTATTGCTTATATCCGCAGGGAATTGTTGCAGCACGTCAATGAGTTCATATTGTAATGAGGACGCATCCGCAGGTGGATTATCAATTTCAGTGATACGAACACTGAGTGTATATTCGTACCCTGCTTCAAAGTCGAAGCCTTCAATTGCATCATAGAAAAAACTGAGATAGTCCTCTTCCTCAAAGCGCACCACGAGACAATCTTGTGGCGCAACGCCAACACACGGTTGGGTGATGGGTGCAACATGGATGATAGTTTCTGTGGCTGTATTATCAGTTTCTTGAGCAGATATTGTGAATGATGCGCCAAAAATGGCGATTAATAGTATGATAGTGCGTAGCATGATATTTGTGTTACTCCTTTTATTTGTGATAGCTTTCACATAGTAGACGATAAATTGCTTACACGTGTTCCAAATTGGTCAAAAGTATAGGATAGGCGCGGTATATGAATAGCAAAAATACAATCTTACAAGCACTCCGCAACAATCAACCATCATTTAATGATACACCACCTCTTACTGAACGGCTCAAGGTTGTGAACTTAACGGATACATCACCTGAAGGCTTACAGGCACGTTTTATCATGGAAGCTGAAAAACTAAGTTGCACCGTCTACCCTGCCGAAGATGCGAATGCTGCTCTCAACATTATGTTACAGATTATCGGCGATGATAAGCAAGTCCTTGCATGGGATGATAGCACCCTACCCTTCCCAATTGTTGATGCCCTTGCAAATAAAGGGGTTGCGATTGCATCTACCGATGATGCCCACGTTCAAATTGGGATCACAGGGGTTGATGCAGCATTAGCTGGCACAGGTAGTTTAATCGTACAAACTAAGCGAGGACAATTTCGTGCTGCATCCTTATTGCCCGATCACCACGTCGCGCTTGTGAAACGCTCACAAATTATTGCCGATTTTGAAACATGGATTCAACATCAGCGTGATACAGGCTTAGATGCTTTCAAACAAAGTAGCAACACGGTCATCATTAGTGGACCCAGCAAAACCGCCGATATTGCTCAAGAATTGATTAAAGGCGCACATGGTCCACGTAAAGTGCATATTATTTTATTGGACTGATTTAGCCAAGCGACCTATCAGCAACAGAGAAACTACGAACAGTATTTTAGCCACCATCTTTCAATTTACGCCCCGTATCAGGCAAGATTTCAATAGGTATGGTGAAGTCTTGCCGACGATACAAGCAAATCCCGTTTACATCTTCGCAGATATAATACAAGCTATAAGCATTGATAAGCTGCTGTCCAATCGGCATATCGCTTGTGCTACGCAGTTCAACTTCAAAATGACGATTTTCATTGCTGGTATCGCCATCACCCTTAGCGACTGTTTGGAATGGACGATCAATCTGCCACTGGTCAGCTTCATGAAGCCACAGCAGCGTATCATCAACTTCATTATTCCAATGGGCATCTTGGCTTGTGCGTAAGGTGATGTGCACGCGCACACTTTCTCCTGCGACAATTTGAGGCGGTACAACCACAATATCTGCAAGGATAAGCGGTTCTGTATCTTGATAAATCCGATTGTCAGGATCAGGGTTGGATTGCTTAAGTTGTGTATCGAAGTTTTGCATCGGCGCTGCAAATTCTGCACCAGCAGGTTCAATACTGAGTATAATCGGTTCGTCACCGCGTGCTTGAATGTCAGCACGCGCTTGTAGCACCCAATCATAAAAGGGATACGGTTTATCTAAACGCGGTCCATATTGCTGGATACGTCGTCGCCAGATGTAATTATTGGGATCATAATTGAGCGCAGCCGTCCAATGATTCACCGCTTGCATAAAATCATCCGCTTGCCGATACACGGAATCATAACGCATCCGATAAATCACCCCTAAATTAAAATGCGTGCGATCATCGGCTTGGATACTGAGTGCTTGTTCTGACACTGCAACCGCTTCATCTAACAATGTGTCATCACCCCATAAGGTGAGTGCAACAGCATAATCTGATAAAGCATGTGCATCAGCATCACTTGGTTTTTCAGCTTGCGTAATAATTTTGCGAGCGATTACGGGTTCTGTTGGCGCGTCGAATTGTTGCTGCACAAATAAATCTTCAAATTCTGAGGCACGGTCAAGGCGTGGTTGGACGGCACGGATAATGCCATGCTCATCAATGGCAAGCGTACACGGTACAACGCGCATATTCAGCAAATTGAACGGATCAACCATAATTGACCAATCCATCTGTTGCCATTGCATAAATAAGCGTGTGCGGTCAGGATGTTGTTCAATCACCAAACCGACATGCCTCAATTGATTATTCTGGACAAGGTGTTGCGTTGCGGCGTACCAACCTGGTACGTGTCGGCGGCAGCCCGCTCACCAAGAGGCAAAAATGTGCAACATCACCTTCTGACCATGAAAATCAGCTAGCGACAGCGCACTATTATCATTAGCATTCGGTAGCACAATATCAGGGAAGCGTTCGCCAATGGCAAAATTGAGATTGCCGTAACGGGTATCTTGTAAATCTGCGAGTGTTGTCATGGTTGATGCTCATTTCTAGTATTTGATTTTAGGGAAACGCAACGGCGCATCCAGAAATTTACACCGAAATAGGTACACTACCTTTTCGTGTTCTTCGTGTTTTCGTGGCAAAATTTACGTTAAAATATATTTTCTAGCCAATTTCACTTTGCATAATACATATTAGCAAATAAATATTACGAATAGTCTACAATGGTTTAACGGGTTGCCCAAAGCAAACTGCGTCGGACAAGTTCACGCGCTTGTGGCACATCAAAATCCGATAGCACATGCCCTAGCGAACAATATGCAACGCGTCCTTGCCCCCATTGACGGGTATACGATACAGGCATCACCGTGCCAGCAATCCAATGATGATAATCATCATTGAATGTAGTAGTAGCCAGTATATCATTCGATGGATCAAGGTGCATATAATATTGCTCGGAGTGCATGGTAAAATCGCTAATCCCTGCGGTAATCGGATGCTCATCATTGCGAATATTGACTTCATAATCAATGATGTTACCGGGATGTGCGACCCACTGCGAACCAACCATAAATTGATAAGCGGTATTATCACGGAAGGCATCTGCCATACCACCATGCCATCCAGCAAGCCCTACCCCACTATCAATTGCTTGCATCAAACCTTGTACTTGCTCATCACTAATTGTAGACATTGTCCAAACGGGTACAATCAAATCCATCGAGGCTAACTTATCTTTATCGAGTAAGCTATCTAGCGTATCAGATACGTCTGTTTGATAGCCTTCTTGTTGTAGCAAATCTGAAAATAAATTGGCAGTAGCGAATGGTTCATGACCATCCCAACCGCCTGCTAAAAAGAGCGCTTTCTTCATTGGTTGTAAACTTTCTGAGATTGGATTGATTACGTAAATTGTAACGCATTTAAGGCAGATTATTTAGCTTAGTTTGCTAATTTTTTGAATAGTCTACTTCGCACATAGTGTATATATCACACCGTCGGGAAGTGAATATCAGCTTCGACACGCGGATGAGGCACTTGCACTTGAATCATCAAGCCCCCATCGGCACGGTTTTGTAAGCGCAGATGTCCGCTCAGTAATGCAACCCGTTCACTGATGCCCAATAAACCATAATGCCCTTTCGAGGAGAGTTGGCTCAAATCAAATTCATCGGTGGTCATGCCTTCGCCATTATCGGCAATTGTCACCATCAAGGTACGCGGTGATGTATGCTCAATTAAGATTTCGACCTGTGTTGCTGCTGCATGGCGTTTGATATTGCTCAAGCTCTCTTGAATAATCCGAAAAATAGATAATTCAGTGGCTTCGGGCAAGCGCCCTAATTTCTCGATTCGCAAGCTAATGTCAATGTTGGTTCGGCGTGACCATTCGTTGGTAAAGGATTGAACAGCAGCCGATAATCCGAGACTATCAATTGTTGGTGGACGCAAATTACCACAAATCCGCCGAATATCTTCGACCATGCCACGAATATTATGACGAATACTGGCTAATTCAACGGTATCTTGCATATGGGCTTCGATTGTTTCTAGTTCATAATTGGTACTCAGTAAATCTTGAATCACTTGATCGTGCAATTCGCGTGCAACATACTTACGTTCTTGTTCGCGCTCAGTCAGTAAACGTCTTTGTGCATCTTGTAAGGCAGCATTGGCTTGATCGAGGGCTTTGACTTGGGTCGCTAATGTCGAGAGCAATTCTTGATTGAGTGTATCTTTCATCATCAAATCTTGTTCGAGACTGTTGGCTTGCTCAACCACAAGGTCAGCTTTTTCACGCGCAGCATAATAATTATCCAGCGCCCAGATAATCGGCGTTAAGCGTTCTTGATTAGGCTGCCCCACCATCGCTGCCACCACATCTTCACGAGTAGCTTCATCCGTGCGGAAACTGCCAACGGTTTCGCCATCACGTAAAACCACAATGCGGTCTGTGACTGTAAACAAATGATCGAGATTGGTACTGCTAAAAATAATGGTCTTGCCATTTTGTCGCCAATATTGAATCAGTGATAGTAATTTTTGCTGTTGCGGATAGCCTAACAACATCGTTGGTTCATCAATTACAATCAATTTTGTGGGACGCACAATCGCCCGTGCAATCGCAATAATTTGGCGTTGCTCATTGGATAAATTAATCACTTTTTGGCTCATATCAGCTAAGGATAAGCCCAAATCATGCAAAATCTGTTGCGCTTATTTATCCATGACCGCTTGATTAGGAATTTTGAGCAAATTGCCAAACCACCCATACATAATCTCATACCCCAGATAGACATTGCTACTGATGCTCAGGCTTTCAACTAGCGTCGGATATTGATGAATGACCTCAATACCGATTTTATGTCCTTGATATGGGAAAACCAGTTGTTGATTATCAAAATGGATTGTGCCAGCTTGGGGCTGATATAAGCCTGCAATAATTTGGGCAACTACCGATTTACCAGAGCCACTCATGCCAGCTAAACCAACAATCTCATTTGCTTCAATCATTAAATTAACATCATGTAAAACTTCAAGCGTGCCGAAGCGTTTTTGTAAGCCTTTTAGCTGCAATAAAGGGGGCATATAACAATCTCAAAATAGTATTATTGGATTTTATTTAGTTTAGAATAATTACTGACTATGATAGCATATAATTGGATGTCTTTGCGATTGAACAGCGCATCCTTATAACGCAATAACGCAAAGACAGATATAATGGTAAAATACACAATATAACGTTTTATAGCTATTCACCTATCATGACAGAGGATATAAATGGCAATGACACAAGCAAACAGCAAGATACCAATGGCTATTTTGACGGGGTATCTCGGTGCAGGTAAAACGACCCTTCTAAATCGTATTATCAATAGCGATTTACCGATGCGAATCGCTGTCCTTGTGAATGATTTTGGTGCAATCAATATTGATTCTAAACTGGTTGTGGGTGTAGAAGGCGAAACCATCACCTTATCCAATGGCTGTATCTGCTGCACAATTCGCGGTGATCTTGTACAAACGATTGCCACCCTCGTTAAAGGCGACATCCCTCCCGATTATATTATTGTTGAATCCAGTGGTGTATCTGACCCTGCGCGTGTTGTATTAACATTTAATCGCTCATACTTACGCACCTATGTTCAGATTGATAGTATCATTGCGGTAGTGGATACGGAACAATTTTTGAACGCCAATAAAAAATCAGAACGTTTACTGCGTGAGCAAGTGCGCGTATCTGATATTGTGATTTTGAATAAAATTGATTTAGTTGATGAGAAGGTTTTAAAGCAATCACGCGCCCTAATTGATTCTATCATTGATAAAGCGCGGGTGATTGAAACCACGCATTGTGATGTGCCTATTAGCGCGATCATTGGTAATGCAAGTTATAATCCCCAAACAGCCTTCGATACCAGTGGACATGGTGTCCATGCACATGATGTTGATGATATTGACGATCATAATCATAGCGATCATAGCCTCGTTTTTGCCACATGGTCATGGGAATCTGATGAGCCAGTTATCTTGTCACATATGCGACGCATACTCGATGATTTACCGAGTAGCATTTTCCGTGCAAAAGGGGTCATCTATACCCGTGATATACCCGATACTCGTGTTGTATTGCAACTTGTGGGACATCGCGTGGCATTAACGGCTGGCGAACCTTGGGGTGACGAAACACCGCGTACATCAATTGTACTGATTGGTGATATGGGGGCAGTTGATAAAGTGCTGCTGACAACACAATTTGAGGATACCGTTTCTATGACCGAACCGACGAATGAACTTGGGCAATTGGTTGATGGTGTACTCAAGTGGTTACGTGTGAAATAGGCTTATCATCACCGAGCTTGATTCACCATCAACAGATGTATGATTGAAGATAGTCACAATAGGCTATCTTTTTTGTTATGATAATAACCATTGCACATCATAAAGGATAATCAACATATGAGCGTCAAGATTGGCATATTAACGGTTTCAGATCGGGCATCACGCGGTGAATACGAAGATCGCGGGGGTCCTGCGATTCAAGATTATCTTAATGATGTCTTACTGATTGATTGGCAAGCTGTCGCTCAAATCGTGCCCGATGATATTCCGCAAATCCAAGCAGCATTGATTGATATGGCAGATCAGGCTGCTTGTCATTTGATTATCACCACAGGTGGGACAGGTCCTGCTCCGCGTGATGTTACCCCAGAAGCAACTGAGGCAATTTGTCAGAAGATGATGCCGGGTTTTGGCGAGCAAATGCGCGCAGTATCCCTCTTGAGCGTTCCAACGGCTATTTTGTCGCGGCAAACTGCAGGGATTCGGGGTCAATCGTTGATTATCAATTTACCGGGAAATCCTAAAGCAATCAAAGAATGCCTTGATGCTGTGATGGCAGCAATTCCCTACTGTATCGAATTGATTGGGGGACCTTTCCTCACCACTGATACATCCAAAATTGATGCGTTTCGACCCAAGAAAAAGTAAGGTGTTTTCGCTTACAAACTTTTGCTCATGTAAAAAGTAAGATTGTATGTTGCAAAAATGGTGCAATGGATTATATTGTGCTGGCAAATGAGCGAATGAATAAGGTTCAGCCAACGTTATGTATGATAAAACCACTGAAATGACAATCCTTGAAGCGCCGCTTGTAATTGACTTAAAAGCGGATACGGCGCGTTGGACATCTTCTTTTTACAGTGTAGAATTTGAGCAACTATCTGAAATTGTCTCCGAGCAGCCTGATTCGGAAGCCTTTCGCATTAGTGCGTGGGGGATCTCAAGGGGTTTGCATCATTTATTAGGGGATTATAGCGCTCATGAGATTAAACAAGCAGCCGATTGGCTGGTTATCCACCAAAATGCACACGTCGTCGTCCTCTTGAGCGAAGCCATGACCGATGCCGATTTTAACTTTTCAGTGTTAGATCAAGTTTTCATTTCAATTGACGCAGAATTATTTTTACCTCGCGGTTTACGGATGCACGTAACCTGTATTACCAATATTGTACAAGCTGGCTCCGATTTATCATCACTTGATAAATTCGTTGCTATTCTCGATCCCGGTGAAGCCCGAAAATATATCCTAGAACGGCGTGGCACGCATGTATCATCACAGTCTGCTGCAATTCATTGAATACGCTGTGTGTGAATTTACAGGAAATAATGGGTTTCACATTTGAATAAGCTCAAATGCTAGGTTTTTACATTGGCTGACTGTTGCCTTTGCGTCGGCGTTTTTAAGTAACATTCAGGTTTATGTGAATAGGATAAAAACCAACCTTCCCTCTATTGCAATCTCGTTACTAAACCTGAATACGCCCCATTGTATTACGTATTTTTCTTCGTGTTATTCGTGCATTCATGGCAAAAATGCTTTTTATGCTTAATTGATTCCCTGCTATATAAGTTCTGCATATGTTAAGTATTGCAAACGTGTTGTTGTGATACCATCAATCTAGAATTAAGTAAACTTCGCCATAATTGATAATCATTGGTCTAGTCTGCTGGCTAAGGCTATAATAAGGTATCAGATACTTTGATCTGATTGACATACGTAATCGTTATATTTAACCGCTCAACAAACTTTTATGACGGCTGATAATTCAAATTACAGTCACACCATAATTTAGAAGGTGACATACGTTATGGATGCTTTGCATTATTTTCACTATGGGCAGCTTGTTCATAATAATGAAATAAAAGGCGAACCGCGCTTATTAGCAAAATCAAGCGGTATTACAGATGCGTTTATCGACCTTGTACTCGAAACAGCAAAAGTTCAACCCTTGCCAGATTCATCAGGCGTATCATGGGGCATGCTACGAACAAAACGAGGTGAACCGCTCACGTTTGCACGCGCAGAACAACATCAAAGTGGTGCAGTGATCTATCAATTTATACAAATCTCTGCTGAGGCAGTGCGCGAACTCGCAGGTAATTTATCAGCTTTATCTGCCTATCTCACCACCCCACTACCGACATATGCTATGTTAGGTGATGCACTCGATCCGATTATTATTGCAGACGCGCATTTAACCACTGAGATGCAAGTCGATTATTTATTAGATTTGATGTCTTATGCGCGCAATAACACACGCAATATCCAACCGCTCGTAGCTGCAATTGTTTCAGGAACACCGCTCATTATTATTAATGCGCCTAAAGATGGGGATGCCCGTTTAGGATTTGTACAAGGCTTGTTGATGCTATTACCAGCTTCGACGCGCCTCGGCGTGACATTTTTGCTACATGCCGAGCCAGATACAAAACTCCGCGCCCAAGTCCTATTTATGGATACCCCCCCAACAGATGATAATCAAGTTATCTATGATTGGGAAACTGCGGCGGTATCAGGCAAAGAGATTAAAAACGACTATAGCCGATTTGTGACCAGCCAAATGCGCCTTGACCCTGAATTGGTCATCCGTGAGGCAGAAAAGTTAACCTCAACGGCAGGCTGGCGCTTCAATAATGGCGATAATCTCGCTGCTGCACTTGATTACGCCTCGCATCGTGCAAAGGTGGATGCGTCTTTAGAAAATGGGATGCCTGTCGAAGTGTCGAGCGTTGCGAAAATCTTGCTAGAAGATATTACATTATCTGACCAACAACGCATGATGTATTCACGCCATTTAATCAATTTTTCATTGGCATTAGATGATCTTCAATTTGTTGATTCCATCATGGCAACCATGAATCAGCATCAAGAAATTGAAGATGAAGTCTTCAAATATATGAGTAAAGCGCTCGAAGAAGGTCAAGGTGCGACTATTTTTGAGACGCTTGTTCGTTGGCAAGAGAATCCCTTTAGTCCTACAGGGCGCAATTGGCAACAATTACTGGCAAAAGCTGCTTTATCGGAATTAGATGACCTAATTGAAGATCAAGATGCTGAGATGATTAGCGATTATCTGGATGACGTACAAGCCCTTGGCAAACAAGCAACACCTATCATTGGACGTGTCATTGATCGTGTTTTACCCCTTGCAGATCGTGATCCCTCAATTCCGACGAAAATTCTGCTGCTTGCCATGCAAAACTTGGATGATACCAAACTCCAAAGTTTGATGAGTACCCCACGTTTTATTCGTCCCTTACCGTCGGATGTCAAGCGGATGCTGGCGTTATTTGCCCAACGTGATCGTAAAGCACCACCGGGGACAATGATTCGTGCGATTCAAGGTATTCCTGCTTCAGAGCGAACCGATGCCTTAATCGTATTTGTCAAGCAAGCCTATACCAATCAACGTATCGACCTGATTGATGAGCGCGTCCTCAGCGAATTAGTCAAAGCACTCAATATCAATCCGACACTGATTGATGGGAATTTGCTGACAGGCATTGCCGAATCCATTCAAACCAATACCCTATCGAGTATGAAGCGCCCTGCCCCACGCTTAATTTTGCAACTCTTATTGCTGAGTCAAAATTATATTGCACTAGATACCTTAATGATTGCCCAATCGCGCGATATTTACGGCGCAAGTGGTCAGCGTGACTATATTCAATCCATTCAAGAGACATTTGCGAAAACCAATCTATCATCACATGATGCCATCGAAATTTTCCAAACATTTGATGATATGGAAATGAACGAATTACCCATGATTGCTGCCATACTTGGTGCATTAGAAGGCACAAGTTGGAGTGCGGATCTAAAGCAACTCAGTGACCGTGCTATGCAAGCTATTGGTGACGATCAGCGTATTTTAGAAGCCTTACCTGCTCAGAGTTTATTTAGCTTACTACAATATACAGCACGTCAGGGTGATCCTCGGCGGATGCGTGTTGCAACGCGCATCATGGGCAGTTGTGCAGCCCATGAAAATGGTAAATCGGGCTTAACAGCGACAAATCACGCGTATAAATTACTGGATTCCTCCTCACGTACGCGCCCTTATGCGATTGAAGTTGTGCGCCAATATGTGCGCGAAGCAGAGGAAAAGCCAGCCCGTCATATGATTAAATTTTATGGAGATCGCTTGGGCGATGAAATTGCAACTAAGCTGCAAGTATCGTATGAATTTAGCAATTTAATCGCACGAATGGATTGGCTGACCTATGCTAGTTCATTACATTTGACGGTTAATTTATTGCAATCTATGGTTAATGCGTATAGTGATTCAAGCACCCAACCCAACCTAGGTGATGTGCGCTTATTAGCCGAACATTTCCGTAAGGCATTAAGTGTCGGTGAACACCGTGTACTGAGCGAAGATTTACGCAAACTTGCCCATGCAATCGTGGTACTCGGTCAACGGCATGATCGGCGTAGTTCTAACAATGATAAGCATATCGAAGCTGTGGCACGCGGTAAAAATAATCCGCGCAGCATCTTGGATGTTTTCCGTGCATCTGGCGGTTATTTACTAGATAGTGCGCCTTATCCTTTCCGTACACAAGCAGGTGATCCACATCATCCAATGGGTGATGAATCCCCTGAAGATTTGCATGTAACGATTGCAATCGCCAGTACCTTGCTGGATGTTGCCACCAATGCACGCCCGAGTAGCCGTGATTTATGGACAACCGAAGCACTCGTTGATGAAATTCAAAGCCAGACAGCAACCCTCGTCGGTGAAGGCGCAAAGAATCTACAACAAATGGGGCGTAATTGGCAACGTCTATCAGACCTTGTGACCCATATTACACAAACAGGCAATGCTAAAGTCATTGAGGTCAATAATTCAACAGGTCGTAAACTGGAAAAATTAGAATCTGCTCCTCAAAACACACTCGAACTTATGCGGAGTATTTACGGCTATTTTGCCCAAATTTAATCATTTGATAAGGACGATATTTTTGCTATATCGTCCCTGTTGCTAGATTTAATCTGAATTGTGCATATAGACCGTGCGAATTGGGAATGGAATATCGAATCCTTCTTCGGTGAGGCGATTTTTGATCGTCCGTAATACTTTATCTTGTACTTTGAGTACATTTGCCATTTGTGGATCAGTCCACCAACGCACACGAAATACCACCGCAGAATCCCCCATTTCGGTCATGAAGGTATCAGGTGCAGGATGTTCAAGAACGCCCTCAATACTTTTCATTACATCTAAGCACAGTTTTTGTGCTGCTTCAATATTATCACTATAGCCAATCCCGACATCATATTGCGAACGACGATAGGCATAAGCTGTATTGACCGTTACGGAATCGGTAAAGAGTTCGCTATTCGGGATGACAACACGGCGGTTATCATAGGTTTTGAGCATCGTCGCACGTATTTGAATATCTTCCACAGTGCCTTCGTAATTACTAGCGATAATCTGATCGCCAATTTTGAAGGGTTCAGTGAGCAATATCAAAATTCCTGCAAGGAAATTTTGCAAAATATCACGAAAAGCAAAACCAATCGCCACACTACCAATCCCTAGTAAGGAGAGTAATTCTGATGGGGAGAAATCAGGGAGTGCAATCATCGCTGCGAATAAGAACGCAGTCAAAATCACTGTCCAGCGCGTCAGACGTACAAAAATTAATTGCAAGCTGCGTGAACGATTTGCACGCTTTAAGCCTTCTTCAACAACATTTGCAATCGGATTAGCTGCTCGGTAAATGATGAAAAAGATGATGAGTGCAATCAGTACAGCAGGGATAGATGCTAGCATCTGTGCAATGGCATTCTGAATAATATCAGCCGCATTTAATATAGGTGCTGGCAAGGAATCGGGTAACATAATACTCCTAATGGATGACGTTAAATCTCAATAATGTACGTAGTATAATCCATAACTATTAGAGAAAGATCAGCACAGTAGTGATTCCAAGTTAGATGAATTGACAATCAATCGGCATTGCGACATGATTGTGCAAACTTAAATCTTATTAGGATGAACGTAATGCCAACAGTAAAAATATTAATTATCGGGGGCGGATCATCAGGCTTATCAATGGCTGGAGCGCTCAAACAATATGGATTAGATGCAACTATTCTCGATCAAGATAGCGCAACAGGTGATGTTTGGCGGAAACGGTATCAACGCTTACATCTACATACCATTAAGGGTTTATCGCATAGTGCCTATAAAAAAATGGATGATGACCTACCCCGTTACGTAGCAAAAGATGATTTTGCGGATTATCTTAGGGATTATGCTACAGCCTTAGACCTCGATATTCGACATAATTGCACTGTGACACGTATTACCAAAACGGATGACGGCTATCAAGTAAAAACTGAAAATGGCGATACATGGCAAGCTCAACAGCTTATCATTGCAACGGGTGTGAATCGTGTGCCGTTTATCCCAAAATGGGAGGGTATTGAGCAGTATCAAGGCACATTAATGCACGCAGCATCGCATCAAACAGGCGCAGATTATGCAGGTGAGCGCGTTCTCGTTGTGGGAATCGGTAATTCTGGTGCGGAAATCAGTGCTGATTGTGCTGAAAACGGTGCTTCTTTAGTTACTAATAGCGTGCGTACCTTCCCGACAATTGTTAAGCGCGATATGTTAGGGATTCCTGTGCATGTATGGGGTGTTGTTCTATTTCCCTTCCCAACAGCCTTCAAAGATTGGCTAGTTAATATCATGAGCAAAATCGAATTGGGCGATCTTTCGCCATATGGTATTCAAGCCCCTGAATGGAATATTTTTAAAGATAAGCAAATTCCGATGATTGATGTTGGTTACGTGGCACAACTCAAAAACGGCAATATTCACGTAAAGCCTGATATTGCTCATTTTACGCAAACAGGGGTGCAATTTGTGGATGGCAGTCAGCAAGATTATGACCGCGTCATTGCTGCTACAGGGTATCGTACAGGCTTAGAAAAAATTCTTGATATACCGAATGTTATTGATGATGAAGGTAATGTGATCGCAGTTAATGGCGCAGATGCACCGCATCAAGGACTATGGTTCATTGGATTGCTAAGTTCTCCTGCGGGTGTATTGATGGCAGCACGGGTGCAATCACGGCGTTTTGCCAAGCAAATTGCTCATTTCTATCAGATTGCGACAACGATTTAGGTCGCATAGTTATGAAATTTTTACGAAGAATACCTAATTTGCTTGTAAGTTCCTGAGTGACGTATTAGAATGAGATGATATACGCTTAAATGCGTAACACTGTTTGTTAGACAGTGGTTAAGATATTTTTCCCATTTTAAGAGGAGTAACATTTATGAGTAAATTGCTTCGTATTGTTGCAATGGCTTCGGTACTTGTCCTAGCATTAGGATTGCTCGTACCAACCATGGCACAAGATGACATGATGGATTTCACATCCATTGTCGCTGGTTGTGAGTATGGCGGTAATATTGATTCCATCGTCGCAGTTGATGAATTCACAGTTGAATTTACACTCTGCGCCCCTGATCCAGCATTCCCGTCAAAAGCAGCGTTCGCAGCTTTAGGCATTCACCCATCAGAATACTTAGTCGCAACAGGTGGCGGTGGACCAGAATTATTTGAAAATCCAATCGGTACAGGTCCTTACGCGCTCGAAGAATGGGACAAAGGTAACCAAATTGTCCTTACCCGTAACGAAAATTACTGGGGCGAACCTGCTGCTGAAGGTACACTCATCATTCGCTGGAACAGTGAAGCAAGTGTTCGTACACTTGAATTACAAGCTGGCGAAGCAGATGGTATCGACAACCCCGGTGTTGACGATTTCCCAATTCTCGAAGCTGATCCAGATGTAAACTTGTTAGAACGTCCCGGTACAAACATCTTCTATGTTGGTATCAATAACACCGTTGCACCATTTGATAACGTTCTCGTTCGTCAAGCGGTTGCACATGCGATTGATCGTCAACGCTTAGTTGATAACTTCTACCCACCGGGAAGCCAAGCTGCTTCACAATTCATGCCACCAAGCATCTTTGGTTTCACCGAAGAAGTTGCAGCATTCCCTTACGATCCAGACCAAGCACGTGCATTACTCGCAGAAGCTGGCGTAGAATTACCAATTACAACAACACTTAGCTACCGCGATGTTGTTCGTAGTTACCTCCCAACCCCTGCCCTCGTTGCTGTAGATATTCAAGCACAATTGGCAGAAGTTGGCATTAACGTAGAAATCAATGAAATGGAATCAGGTGCGTTCCTTGATGCATCCGACGCTGGCGAACTTAGCCTCCATTTACTTGGTTGGGGTGCAGATTATCCAGATGCAACCAACTTCCTTGATTTCCATTTTGGTGCAGGGTCAAGTGACCAATTCGGTAATAAATTCACCGAAATTACTGATCCCCTAACACAAGCTGCACAACTTGCTGACCCAGCAACACGCTACGATATTTATATCGAAGCAAATACCGCAATCCGTGATCTCGTACCAATGGTACCGATTGCTCATGGTGGTAGTGGTGTGGCTTACCGTGCAGAAATCGAAAATGCAAACGTTAGCCCACTCGGTAACGAATACTTCGCAGTTGCAAGTGATCCTAGTGATGATGACTTCATTTGGGTACAAAACGGCGAACCTAGTGGTTTATACTGTGGTGATGAAACCGATGGCGAATCACTCCGTGTATGTGAACAAATCAATGAAGCACTTCTCGGTTATGCAATTGGTGGTACAGAAGTTGTCCCAGCACTCGCAACCGAATACACTGCAAATGAAGACAGCACCGTTTGGACATTCACCCTTCGTCAAGGCGTGACATTCCATGATGGTTCAGCCTTCGATGCAACCGATGTTGTTGCAAGCTACGCCGTCCAATTGGATGCAGGTAGCCCATTACACGTTGGTCGTAGCGGTTCATACAGCTACTTCAGCGCATTCTTCGGTGGGTTCATCAACGAACCTAGCGAATAATATCGCTTAACAGGTGATCGTTTTTAAAATCACCAAGTAACACAATCTGGAACGGGGTCGTAACTTGACCCCGTTCTTTGTTTCAAAGATTTATTATCAGTGTGATATATGCGTAACATAAGTGAGATTCGATAAAGATGACGATTAATCAAATAGATAATGTGTAGATACCGTCTGCGCCCGTCAAGCGGGAGGACATAAAGTCCATCCCCTACAATCTATAAAAACTTATCGAAGGTTACAAAATACGCCCTTTTTAATATCATAAAATTAGTTTTACAACCAAGTGAAAGTTCGGCAGGATGACAAAGTTTTTATTACGACGGCTTGTGCTGTCGATCCCTGTTTTATTAGGTATTTTAGTGGTGACATTTGCACTCGGGCGCTTAATCCCCGGTGATCCGTGCCTTGCCCAATTAGGGGAACGTGCAACCGATGAAGTCTGTGATGCTTTCGATGCGCGTTATGGACTCGATCAGCCTGTGCCTGTGCAATTTGGCTATTATATTGCGAATGTTCTACGCGGCGATTTAGGCTTATCGCTCAGTTTCCAAGTCCCTGTAACCGATTTACTGGCAGAACGCTTGCCAACAACGATTGAATTAACATTTACGGCAATTATATTTGCGACAATTGTAGGTGTTCCACTCGGCATCTTATCGGCATATCGGCACAACACCCCCGTTGATGTTATTACGATGATTTTCTCCAATATCGGGGTATCCATGCCTGTCTTTTGGCTAGGGATTATCCTCATTATTATTTTTAGTGTGTGGATGCCTGATGTAACCTTATTTGGCACACCTATAGAAGAAACACCGCTCAGTTTCTTGGTATTGCCGAGCGGTAGACCACCCTCAGTGCGCTTCGATGATCGTTTTTATGCTGTTTACAATTTGGTAACGGATAGCAATGAAATAAAGCCTTGGATGGAATTTATTTCACGCTTTACCTTGCTCAATGCTGCGATCACAGGGAATTGGGAATTGCTGATTGAAGCCTTCCGTCATTTGATTTTGCCTGCGGTTGCTGTCGGCACAATTCCACTATCGATTATTGCACGTATGACCCGTAGTAGCTTGCTCGAATCACTCAATCAAGAGTATGTACGAACAGCGCGTGCAAAAGGCTTAAACGAGCGTAGTGTTGTCATGCGCCACGCCGTCCGCAATGCTTTACTGCCTGTTGTGACGATCATTGGCTTAAATTTCGGATTCCTCATCAGTGGCGCGGTCTTGACTGAAACAATTTTCCGTTTAACAGGGATTGGCAAAACGCTATTTGAAGGTATCACCGCCCGTGATTATACCGTTGTGCAAGGTGTTACCCTTGTGACGGCTGTTGCCTTCGTATTCATCAATTTAATCGTCGATATTATGTATGGGTATCTTGACCCGCGCGTAAGGTTGGAGTGAGGAACATTATGACCGATAACATTGCAAATCTTAATGACTCACAATCTGATGTGCGCCCACGCGATAATATGTGGCTCGAAACCCTCAAAAGTTTGTTGCGAAACAATAGTGCGCGTGCAGGCTTAGTTATTTTGAGTTTCTTATTGTTCATCTATATTTTTGCACCAGTTTTAGCCCCGTATGAACCAACTGAAATTTTGTTGGATCGTCCCAATGGCATTATCCCACGCCTACCGCCCTGTTTAGAATTGTTTGGGTGTGATGATGGTCCGCAATTTGTGATGGGCTTGGATGGTAACGGACGCGATATTTATAGCCGTGTTTTATATGGCTCACGCTTATCCTTGCCTGTTGGTTTAGCAGCCGTTTCAATTTCGATTACCTTTGGCTCGGTGTTGGGTTTACTGGCTGGTTTTTATGGCGGATGGATTGATAACCTCATCATGCGTGTGATGGATGTCTTACTGGCATTTCCATCCTTATTGCTAGCGATTGCCATTGTGACTGTTTTAGGTCCGGGTTTGATTAATGCACTAATTGCGATTGCGATTGTGGCGATTCCCACCTATGCCCGTTTGGTGCGTGCGAGTGTCTTATCACTGAAAGAACAAGAATTTGTGCTAGCAGCACGGGCATTGGGGACATCTAATCGTCGGATTATGTTCTCACAAATTTTACCGAATAGTATGACCCCAATTGTGGTACAAGGGACACTAGGTATTGGGACAGCCGTACTCGATGCAGCAGCCCTCTCATTTTTGGGCTTGGGTGCTCAACCCCCTTCTGCGGAATGGGGACGGATGCTCGGTGATGCGATTGATTCATTTCGTGGTGCGCCCCATATGGCAATTTTCCCCGGTGTCGCAATCATGCTGACGGTACTCGGCTTCAACTTGTTGGGTGATGGTCTGCGTGATGCCCTTGATCCACGCTTGAACAAAAGCTAAATTACAAAATAGATCATTATAAGGACACAGCCTTGTGTCCTTTTGCTATAATACCCCTATATTGCTCATTTCAAAAAAGGATTTAACCAATGCAAACACTGGGAGCAATTCGCTTACCTGATGGTCGGGTACAGTTTCGTGTTTGGGGATATAACGCTGAAACTATCGAAGTACATCTCCTAACATCTGATACCTATCACCCAATGGAACGCGATACTCGCGGATACTATACTTGTACGCTTGATGATGTTGCAGTTGGTGATACCTATCTATATCGCATTGATAGTGAAAAAGAACGCCCTGACCCTGCGTCACGGCATCAACCTGATGGTGTGCATGGTGCATCTGCGGTGATTGATATGGATTACGATTGGACAGATCATGGGTTTAATCCGCCGACACTTCGCAATACCATTTTCTATGAATTGCACGTTGGCACATTTACACCTGAAGGGACATTTGAAGCCATTATTCCCTATTTAGATTACCTTAGTGATCTAGGCATTACCTCAATTGAATTGCTACCAATCGCAGAATTTCCGGGGAATCGTAATTGGGGTTATGACGGGGTACAACTTTTTGCAGCGCATCATACCTATGGAGGCGTAGATGGCTTACGTGCTTTGGTCAATGCGGCTCATGCGAAAAATATCGCTGTTTATCTGGATGTCGTCTACAACCATCTGGGACCTGAGGGCAATTATCTATGGGATTATGCACCTTATTTCACCAGTAAGTATAGAGGGGCTTGGGGCGATAATCTCAATTTTGATGATGATTTCAGTGGTGAGGTACGCCAATTTTTCATCCAGAATGCCTTATATTGGCTGGAAATCTGCCATATTGATGGCTTTCGTTTGGATGCGACTCATGCCTTAGTCGATTTTTCAGTGATTCCTATTTTGGAAGAACTTACAACAGCGATTCATGAATGGGGGGATCGTCATAGTAAGCGTGTCCATGTTATCGCGGAAAATGATCGCTCAGAGCGCAAAAATATCTTATCGCGTGATCTCAATGGAACGGGCCTAGATGCCTTATGGCTCGATGATCTGCATCATACGATTCATACCCAACTCACAGGTGAACTTGATGGCTACTATGGTGGCTTTGGGAAGTTTGCCGATATGGTAAAGTGCTTGCGTGAAGGCTTCGTGCGTTCTGGTGGCTGGTCATCATCGCAACAAAAATATGCTGGCACATATTCAGGCGATTTACCGACAGACCGTTTTGTAGTTGCATCACAGAATCATGACCAAGTGGGCAATCGTATGCAAGGAGAACGCTTAGAGCATCTTACCTCATGGGAATCTGCCAAACTCGCAGCAGGATTTGCGATGCTATCGCCTTATGTGCCATTGTTATTTATGGGCGAAGAATATGCAGAAACCAACCCATTTTTATATTTTACCTCGCACAGTGACCCTGCACTCATTGAAGGGGTACGTCAAGGACGCTTAGATGAATTTGCCTATTTTGCAGATCAAGGCACACCGCCAGACCCACAAGCTGAATCAACATTTGAGCGAAGTAAGCTCAATCATCAGTTGCGTGAGGGCGGTAAACATAAGCGCATGTTTCAATTTTATAAAAACTTGATTGCACTCCGCCAAACGCAACCTGCCCTATCCAGCCCTCACCGACGGGATACAGATGTTGTAGTTGACTATTCACAAATGGTGATTTGGTTATTGAGGCGCTACCAAGATAACATTGTCCTGATTGCTTTCAATTGGCATCACACACAATCGGCACGAACACAATTGCCATTGGATGAAACGAACTTCTCGTTGATATTTGATTCACTCGATATTCAATATGCCGAGCGCATTATTATGAAGCCAAAATCATTAGATGTGATAAGTGGAGGCATTGTCGAGATTGCACCCCTGTCATTTGTTATCTACAGCACTGACGAATAATTAGTGTTGTTCTTATCTCAATGACTATGCGAAATTAAAATGGAAAGGTTAGCATTTTCTTGCGCCAGCTATCCTAGCGCGACATCGAGGGTCATCATCACAGCGAATCCGAGCATCAAGCCTAGGGTCGCTAGATCAGTATTGCCCTCAGCATGAGATTCTGGGATGGTTTCCTCTACGACAACAAATATCATCGCACCAGCAGCAAATGCCAGCGCATACGGTAAAAGAGGTTGAATAAAAAGGACTAAACTTGCCCCTAAAACACCTGCAATGGGTTCAACCATGCCTGATGCTTGACCATACATAAAGGCGTTTCGACGGCTCATCCCTTCACGCCGAAGCGGCATCGCAACCGCTAATCCTTCGGGGAAATTTTGCAATCCAATGCCAATCGCTAGTGCAATTGCACCTGCTAAAGAGCTACTTTCCATCCCTAATGCTGCTGCACCAAAGGCAACACCTACTGCCAAACCTTCAGGGATATTGTGCAAAGTAATTGCCGTTACCAGCAAAATAGAGCGCTGCCAACGACTCGGTAAACCTTCTGCTTCTTCCAGTGGTTTGCTAAGATGCAAATGAGGCAATACCGCATCAATGCCCCGTAAGAAAATCCCACCCAGCAAAAAGCCAATCAAAGGCGGTATCCAAGGAATCATGCCTTGTGCTTCTGCCATTTCGATACTCGGCGCAAGCAGTGACCAATAACTTGCAGCAATCATCACGCCACCAGCAAAACCCAAGAGCCAATCAAGCAATTTTTGGTTAAAATCGCGTGTCGTGAAAACGAGAGCAGCGCCTAAAGCAGTGACAGACCATGTAAATAAAGTTGCAAAGAGCGCTTGCATGATTGGCGAAAATTGGCTTAGGAAGGCTTCCATGCTTTATCCTTATGTGCTGGTAGTTAGTCTCAGTCTAACACAATTTCAGCATACAAACCGCATCACTCAGCTATCCGCCAATTGACCTGTTTCCCGATTATAGTTGACAATATTCGCCCATTCACCTGCATCTGAACGCGCAACAACCGCTACCACTTCATCCTCGCCAATATTGAATACCTCATGGGGGATACCGGGCTTAATGAAGATAAAATCACCTGCTTGATTATCGAGTGCTTCTTTGCAATGATCGCCAAATTCATGACGGACTTTGCCTTGTAGAATATAGAGCATCACCTCAAAATCAACATGGATATGGGCATAGGCAACCCCACCAACGGGGATCGTTGCCACATTCATAGATAGCTTTTCTGCGCCCACATTTGCCCCAGACATCCCTTGCTTATAGCGAATATTATTCCATTCACGCTTGAGATCACCACCACCCCGAATGGTCACAATCCCATCATGATCTTCGACACCTTGTTTTAAATTTTGCTCATCTGCCATGCGTCTATCCTCATAAAAATAGTCATTTTTTCGGATTGTGAGTATAACGACATCAGCGTTGATTGCAAACGACTATTACAAATCGCCCAATTTTCCATACAATAGGACGCTCATTGCAATCGGAGACATAAGTTATGCAGCGTCAACACCTTTGGATGATTCTTATACTCATTTTTTACGGCATTGTCGGCAGCTTTTATGTTGCAACTGTCCCTCTATTTGAGGCATCCGACGAAGCCGAGCATTTTATCTATGTCGATACCATCCTCGATACACAAGCGTTACCGATCATCCAAAGCCGTGAAGACATGGCAAACCAGACTGATCCTATTCTACGTTGGAATAATCAGAGTCATCATGCACCGCTCTATTATCTAACGGCTGCATTCGCTGCTTCATGGTCAGAACGCGCTGATATTGCTGATTATTTGCATCCCAACGAACTGATTTTCTTACGCAATACTGTCGAGGATAATCCTAATAAATGGTTACATCGCTATACACCTCCTACAAGTGATACGCATATAGCCATTTATCTGCTACGAAGCCTCAATTTATTACTGGGGGCAGCAACACTCATCATGGTTTATAGTGCAACACAGCAACTCGATACAGGCAGCGATACCCCCTTATTGGCGATGCTATTCACTGCCAGCATCCCTACGTTTGTGGTAGTCAATACGAGTGTAACCAATGATGCACTCGTGATTTTTTTGTACAGTACAGGGATTTACTGGTTACTCAAAACATGGCGCACAGAGACATTCTCAAGACTAGATATAGCGAGTATCAGTCTGATTTTAGCAGGCATTGCGCTTACAAAATTAACGGGAGTGACCTTATTCGGATTGATTTATCTGGGCTTAATTGCTGGTGCGATTCGTCAGAAATGGCAGTGGCAACAGGCATTAAAAGTGATTGTTATATCAGGTAGTATCGCAGCGATATTGGCTGGCTGGTGGTACGTGCGGAATTTAACACTCTATGGCGATTTACTAGCGGTTGATGCCACAGCATCCATTTGGGGACGAGATGTACCGCTCACAACCGCAGCTTTCATGGATAATTTATTACGCATCGGCAAATCATTCTGGATGCTGATGGGTTATTTGCACTTCCCTGTTTTTGTGCCTGATGCTTTCTACATTTATGCAACAAGCCTGATGCTAATCGGTTTCGTGGGGACACTGATTTACACACGGCAAAACAAAGCATTCGAGCCAATGAGCATTTTACTCGTTGCGTGCTTGGTCGTGATTGCCATGTTGATTTATGGCACACTCACGGTGGATATTTCATATGGACGCTTATTGATGCCAGCGATTGCTGCTTTTGCGCCCTTAGTTATCATCGGCTTGGTACAGATTTTTCGGCGACTTGCGCTATTATTTATCTTGCCTTTGAGCATCACAACCTTGCTCATTCCAGTAATTGTTGTGCCTGTTGCCTACCCCACCTTGCTAGCTGTCGATGAAATGAGTGCAACAGCAACACGCGTCAATTGGCAATCCGATGGCTTAGAAATCGTTGCGATTGATACACCGCACACCGTTTTTAATGCAGGCGATGTGATGACAGTTGATCTCTATTTTCGTGGCAACCATCCAACCAATCCCGCATTGACCATCACAGCAGTTGATACGATACGGGTACAGCGCTTTGACCATATCGAAATTTACCCCGGTATGGCAGATATGCGTTATTTGCCCGACGATCAATTATTCAAAGCCCGTTTCCAACTCGATATTACCCAAGCTGATACTGTCTTAGCACCACGTATCATCAACATTTTAGTAGAATGGATTGACCTTGATACCAACATGGCATTGGTATTCGATAGTGATTTATCTTTGTTGGAAGTCATTGGGGGGACATTCGTTGATACGGATTATCAAGCACCTGAATTGAATAATGCAGCGCCCATTAATTTTGGAGGAGAAATTATCTTACAAGATTATGCTATTCCAGACCTTGCTATCGCTGGCGATACGATACCATTATCCTTTATTTGGCAAGCAACAGACACACTATCAACAATCAACGATGCGACCCTCACGCTACAATTATTCGATAATGAGGGCAACTTAGTCGCACAAGATGATGGCGCTTTATGGTGGTATCCAACCAGCGCATGGGCAGCAACTATCGCATTTGAAGATACCCGTCAGTTTGATATTCCACAAGATTTAGCAACAGGCGATTATCAACTTGGTATCGGATGGTATCGCACAGTCGATGATATGTATCCACGTTTGATTCCCGATGCTGACCCGATGATTGATAACCTCTATCGAATACCGCTTAGGGTAACGGCGGATTCGGCGCAATAAAGGGCATCACACGGAAGGTATCAGGTGCATTATCAACAAGCGCTTGCAAGGCTTCCAGATTACTATCTTGTGCTAATTCTGGGATGGATTGCGCCATTTCAATATAGAGTTGAATCGACACCCGTTCGGAATGATGCCAGCCATCGAAGAAATCTTCATCTGTGAAGCCGAGGTCGCTCACATCAGAAAAATCAAACAAGGGATAGTCGTATTCTGTGAATAAATCATTGATTGCATCTTGAGCAGCATCAATATATAGGTGATGCTCACTCGTGTCTAAGTCCGTCCATAAACTAGGCATATACGGCGGTAGCATCCCGACGACGAGAATATCATTCGCTTCTGCAAAGTCTAAAATAGCTTGTAACTGTGCCAGTGCATCACTATCCGCAGAAGCACCTTCTGTGTACATTTCTGTGCCTTCAGCAAATAAATTCAGATGATGTCCACGCAAATTTGGTTGCCACAAATACCCTGCTACGAGGAAATCACCATATTGTTCACTGCCATCATTACGGAAACCATGCCCATCACGGATAGCGCGTAAACCAAGCGCAAGTCCGCCACTGCCACCGGGTTCAGCGCGTTGCAAAAATGTAGGATAGCCAAATGTTTCGCCAGCAATCACTTCTTGCAAAAACGAGCGATTGACCACAAATAATCGACTCCACGCATCGGTAGGAGGTTCAACAATCGGATCACCGGGGTAATCCGTATTAAACCAAGGATAATCAATCCCTAGTACAATCACCTCTGGAGTATATGTCAGATTAAATAGTAATCGGCTGACTTCTTCGAGTTCCCACGCAGGGGCAGACGCATTATAAATTGCATCAGGATCAAGATTGGCAAATTGCCCCCGAAATTGCAACATCCGTGATGAGCCAATCAGCAATATATCTGATTGATAATGATTCGCTGCCATCAGTTTGTAATCTTGGTCGCGGTTGCCATATTTTGGACGAAATAGCACCGCCCATTCGCCATCTTGCAAGCGAATAACCTCAGCAAGTGGCATTGATTCACCGACATAGATTAAGCCACCCGTAACAATCAAAAAGCCTATCATAATCGGTAAGCTAAATAGCATAAGTTTGAGCAAAAATTTCATCAGTTGTCTGCCAAGCTAAAACTGAAAGTAGATAAATTGTGATGCGCCAGCGCCATATAATCCTGAAAATAAGACGGCAGCGATCAAGCTATAATACGCACCCCAACGGAAAATCATCGGTATCCCTGCAAAAATTCGAGGTAGCGTAATCCGCGCATCAAAGAAATCAAAGCCAATGAGTATCGCAATCAGCAAGAAGGATAAAATAAATTCGATTTGCTCACTGAGTAAGGCTTCCGCAAACGGAGCGATTATATTTTGAGAACTATCAAAAATCAGCAAGTGACTCACGATATAATGAGCATCTGCTAATGAGTTGGCACGGAAGAAAATCCATGCAAAACTCACGAAAATAAAGGTAACGATTATCCGCAATAAAACCATCAGGGCACTTTTACCGGGCATGAGGTCAATTTTATAATGACGCAGCAAGCCAATCAGCACAATCGCTAAACCATGCAAGACACCCCATATGATGAATGTCCACCCTGCCCCATGCCACAAACCACTGACGACAAATACAATAAAAAGATTAATCAGATTACGCCATAAGCCAACCCGATTCCCCCCCAATGGGATGTAAAGATAATCCCGAAACCATGTCGATAGTGAGATATGCCAACGCCCCCAAAATTCACGGATACTCTGCGAAAAATAAGGCTGACGAAAATTCTCCATCAAATCAAAACCCATGATTCTTGCCGTGCCAATTGCAATATCGCTATAACCGCTAAAATCGCAATAAATCTGAAATGTGAAAAATAGCGTTGCTAAAATTAAAATAGCGCCACTGTATTCATCGACATTGTTATAGACTGCGTTGACATAAATCGCCAAACGATCTGCAATCACCACTTTCTTGAAGAAGCCCCATAGAATCAGTTGTAAGCCAGATACCGCACGGTCTTCATCAAAGGTTTGCTCTTGATGAAATTGCGGTAATAAATTGGTCGCACGTTCGATAGGACCTGCCACCAATTGTGGGAAAAACGCCACATAAGTCGCCATAATTCCGAAATTAGTCTCAGGTAATAAATCACGGCGATACACATCAATGGTGTATGACATGGATTGAAATGTATAAAATGAAATCCCAATCGGTAATATCAGGCTATGTGTCAATGGCGTATAACCAAAGGCAACAGCAGCCGATTCATTAAAAAAGTTGAAATATTTGAAGGTAAAAAGCACACCTAAATTAACAATGATACTCATCACTAACCATAGTCGGCGTTGCTGCTCATTCTTATCGTGATGATGAATGCGACGGGCTGCCACATAATCCACAACCGTGCTGAATGCGATTAATGGTACGTATTGAATATTGCCATACGCATAGAAAAAATAACTCACCAGCAACAATAGTATCCAGCGCACACGATGCTTGAGGATAAAGAAGGCTGGTAGCACAATGCAGAAAAATACAACAAATTCAGGAGATATGAATGACATAGGCACATCTTAAAGTCGCACGAGTAAGTGACCGATATTCTAGCATACCCCTTTGGTGCGTCTAGTGGATAAACCCAACGTCTGCCCTACCAATCAGCACTAGATCGCTTATAATGCGTGCCATATATTAATATTTCGATAAAATAGGGTCATATTTCGCAATGACAATCCTTGCACACTTGCCAAGCCCTGCCCAACGTAATATTGCGCTGCATGTTTCGCCTGCTGCCGAGCGTGCTATCCGTGAAGGACATCCTTGGCTATACGAAAATTCAATTCGAGAACAAAGCAAAGCTGGCAATGCAGGTGATCTTGCGATTGTTTTTGATAAAAAAGATAAATTTATGGCAATCGGGTTATATGACCCTACCTCGCCCATTCGTGTCAAGATATTGCATCAAGGCACATCTGTCCGTGTAAACACAGCTTTCTTCTACGATACAATCAAAAAAGCACTGACGCTGCGTCAACCAATTATCACAAGTGATACAACAGGCTATCGTCTGATTTACGGTGAAGGCGATAGTTTGCCCGGACTCATCATTGACCGCTATGCTGATGTATTGGTCATCAAACTATATAGTCGCGCATGGTTTGCTCACCTCATCCCGATTATAGATAGCCTCAACCAATTGTTGCCCGATCAAACCATTGTTTTGCGCTTGAGTCGCTTGTTACAAGAACACGAAACCTATGGCTTATCTGATGGCATGGTCATCCAAGGAACGCTAGAGAGCCCTCTGGTGCAATTTCAGGAGAACGGTTTAACCTTCCAAGCAGATGTCATTGACGGGCATAAAACAGGCTTTTTCTTCGATCAACGGGATAATCGCTATCGTGTACGCGGGTTATCAGCAGGGAAGCGTGTGCTGGATATATTTTCTTATAATGGCGGATTTTCGGTCAATGCGGCGGCTGGTGGGGCTAGCCATGTGACCAGCCTCGATATTAGTGCGCCTGCCTTGGCGGATGCCCAAAAGAATATGGCGCTTAATCAGCAAGTTGATGCGGTGGCGCAGTGTACACATGAGACAATCGCTGCGGATGTCTTTGAAGGCTTACGAAATTTAGCATCTGCACGCAAAATGTATGATTTAGTGATTGTTGATCCGCCCACATTTGCCAGCAGCCAAGATCAAATTGAGGGCGCACGCAATGCGTATATGCGGTTGGTCAAAGCAGCATTAGCGGTACTAACCGAAGATGGCACATTGGTGATGGCTTCTTGTAGCAGTCGTATCCCTGCGGATGAATTTTTCTCATTGGTTCACAATACGGCAATGCGCTCAGGCTATCCATTGCGCGAGATTGCCCGAACGCAACATGCACTCGATCATCCAGTGGTATTTGCTGAGGGCGCATATCTAAAGTGTCTCTTTGCAGAAGTGCGTTAAAGAGCCAATTTTTATCCGTTTAGCATGCTACAAGCGACTATATCATCATGTTTTAGAGGATTTTTGATCTGTGACTGCCCTTAAAATACTTAATGCGAAACGTTTAGCCTTTTTAATTCTGCCGATTGTTTTCACAATTGGGTCATCTTTTGCGCCTGCCAGCGATTTACGCACTGTCGCCGTGTTGATGATCTGGATAACGGGATTGTTCTATGCTGTGCCAGCGCTCGCTATGCCGATACGCCTCTTACGCCGTGTGCCTAGTATCTTGTGGTTGTTATGGTTAGTCGCTTTCATCACGATTCTTGTAATTTGGATAGTACGTTTTCAACCTGCGGTTGGATTGCCAATTAGCCTTACAGAGCAATTATGGCTTTGGGCTGGAAGTATCACACTAATTTTATTGCCAGTCGCGGGCAGAATATCCAATGAAAAAGCACGGATTGGCTGGTTAGCAGGACCACTTATCACGATCACCACCCTAATTTTCATCATTATTGGGCTGGAATTTGGCTTACGGTATCTATGGGTGATGTCTGATAATTTCCAATTTAGCAAAATGCACCAAAATTGGAATCGCTTATACTGGCATCCGATTAATGAGGCAGGCTATCGGGATTATGCAGTGCCTACAAGCAACGATGACCGTCAGAATATCCTTATCATGGGTGATTCACTGGTAACAGGCTATGGTATCAATACGATTGCAGATACCTTTCCACACATTTTAGGGGATATGCTCGGCACAGATTACACAGTGAATATCGTCGCTCAACCGGGATGGGGGGTTGCGTCGTCATTTGGGGCATTGCAAGCCTATCCAATTGTGCCTGATCTTGTTATTTTATCGCACTACATCAATGATATTAACGAAGGGACGGCTGCCCAACAATATGGGCGACCTTTCCCACAGATTCGCGTTGAACCCACTGACACACAGCGATGGTGGACAGATCGGTTTTATATTGCTAATTTTTTATACTATCGTGTATTTTTGTATACCCAGTATGATTCTCTTGGTTTATATAATGAGTGGGTCTATGGTGCGTATACAGATTCACAAGTCTGGCAAGCCTATCAAACCGAATTACAAACCGTTATTGATTGGACGGAAGAGACTGATATTGAATTGATCGTTTTAGCTTGGTCAGATTTGATTAACATCGAGCAATCGCAAGTAATTACCCAACCTGTTATCGATTTTTTCGAGACGCAATCCATCTCTGTGATTGATATGGGACAATATATCGCTGATCTACCTCTGAATCAACGAACAGTGAATCCCTTTGACGCGCACCCATCCGTGATGAGCCATAGATTGGCAGCCGAGCAAATCGCACAGGTTTTATCAGAATAGTGACAGAATCATGAAAAACAGATAGATTTTCTTGCTATCTCGTGTTTGTTTCCTTTAAAATAGTTTTTGAACGTCATTATGTCACAGTCATAAAAGTAATCGTGGAGACGCTGTAAGTAAGTTTCGATAAATAGTTGGAAATACATAGTGTAATTTCCGGCGGATATCCCGTTGGATGTCCCTACAAGAACCTTATTCTGTAGGAACGTGCCATGGCGCATCCGCGAAAGTATGTATGGATATTTTTTAAAATTAATCGAAGGTTACTTGTAGCAAATCCTCACAATAGATGAGCGCTATGATAAACCTTACCACTGATGACAATCACAAAATAATTAGCGCTCAGAAGTTTCATCCATCACATGATCTACCGTTTATTAAAAAGGAATATACATGACCCATTTACACGGCTTTGAACTCATCGAAGAACGTAGCATTGCCGAAGTCAACTCCCAAGCAAAACTCTATCGGCATATTAAAACGGGCGCAGAATTGCTCTCCCTAGAAAATGATGACGAGAATAAAGCCTTCATGGTCACATTTGTGACACCACCCGCCGATGATACAGGCATCGCCCATATTTTAGAACATTCCGTGCTGATGGGTGGTTCGCGCAAATATCCCATGAAAGAACCTTTCGTCGAATTGATGAAAACATCCGTCAATACCTTCTTGAATGCGATGACCAGCACCGATATGACGATGTATCCCTTTGCATCAACCAATTTACAAGATTTCTATAATCTGCTTGATGTCTATCTCGATTCAACCTTTTTCCCACACGTTAGCCGTGAAGCCTTGATGCAAGAAGGGTGGCATCTGGAAGCAGATGGCGATGATGATACCCTCATTTATAAGGGTGTGGTATTCAATGAGATGAAAGCTGCCTACTCTACCCCCGATTATTACTTGAATTTGATTACAGACCGCACCCTCTGGACAGATACACCTTATCAATATAGCTCAGGCGGATTCCCTGCTTCGATCCCTGATTTAACCTATGAGCAATTCAAAAGTTTTCATGAAACTTATTATCATCCATCCAATGCACGGTTTGTTTTCAGTGGCGATGATGATCCTGAAACACGTTTGAAAATTATCAATGAATTTATCGGTGAATTTGAACGCGCAGCAACACAAACTGAAATCCCCCTCCAACAACCTTTCACTGAACCTAAGCAAGTCGTCACTGGCTATGATGCCAGCGATCAAGACGGTGGCGGTACAATGGTTACGGTTAATTGGTTACTCCCAGAGCAAACCGACACCGAACGCATCAACTTACTCTCACTACTCTCCTACGCGCTGGTATCCACATCGGCATCACCTTTACGCAAGGCATTGATTGACAGTGGCTTGGGCGAAGGCTTAACAGGCAGTGGCTTAGGGACAAGTTCGCGTCAAGCAACGTTCAGTGTTGGCTTAAAAGGTGTTAAAGAAGAAGATGCCGAAAAAGTCAGCGCATTCATTCTGGAAACATTGGGACAAATTGCCGAAGATGGTATTGATAAAGAAACCATCAAAGCTGCCCTCAATACCATTGAATTTAATCTACGGGAACGTAATTATGGGCGTTTTCCGCGTGGATTAGCCAATGCGATGATTGCAATGCGACCTTGGATTTATGGCGGTAATCCGCTTGATTCACTCTCATTCAGTTCTGATCTTGAGATGATGAAACAACGCCTTGAAGCTGATGATATGCTACTCGAAAATCTTATTGGCGAATACTTGCTCGATAACGCGCATCGTGCGACTGTTATCTTACACCCTGATAACCAACTTGGCGCACAGCGTGAGCAAGACGAGCGTGAACGACTTGATAAAACCAAAGATGGCATGAATGCTGATGACATCAAACGCGTGATTACCATTCAAAATGAATTGTTAGAGCGTCAGCAAACACCCAATTCGCCCGAAGCCCTCGCAAAAATCCCAGTTCTCAAGCTGAGTGATCTCGAACGTGAGATTAAAATAGTTGAGCAAGAGATTAGCACCTATGACGATGCGACCCTCTATTTTCACAATCAGCCAACGGGAGGTATTTTATATTTCCAAGCAGGGTTTGATCTGCGTGTTATCTCGGCTGATTTATTGCCCTATGTCGAAATTTTCGGTGAAACCTTAACGCGCATGGGAACAGATACCCAAGATTTTGTGCGCTTAACGCAACGTATCGGCAGCAAAACAGGGGGTTTGAGTGTTGGGACGAGTTTATCGACTAAGCGCGATGGTAGCGATTATATCGCTTACGTGATGCTCAGTGGTAAAACACTCTATGACCAAAATCAAGATTTGCTCGACATCATCCAAGATGTGCTGCTCAGTGTCAAACTAGATGATCGTGAACGCTTTAAGCAAATCGTACTCGAACGCAAAGTACGGATGGAACGCTATCTATCATTTGCAGGGCAAGCAGTCGCTGGTGGACGGGTTGGCGCTCAATTCACTGAGCCAGCTTGGGCAAATGAACGCATGTCAGGCACCGAGCATATCTTCTTCTTGAGAGACCTCATCGAACGCATTGATACCGATTGGGATGGGGTATTAGCAGCAATGACTGCTGTTAAATCGGCTCTTATCAATCGTAAGGGGATGGTCGTCAATGTGACGATGGAAGCCAAGGCATGGGATACCTTCCGACCATCGCTCGAAAATATGCTATCTGCCCTGCCAAGCCACGATAGCACTTATGCAACATGGTCAACATTAGCCCCCACAGCATACGAAGCACTCACCCAACCTGCCCAAGTTAGCTTCAATGCCAAGTCAGCAAATTTGTATGAGCAAGGGTATCAACTTGATGGTTCAGTGAGTGTGATTACCAAGCATATGTCACGCGAGTACCTCTGGCAAAATATCCGTGTGATGGGTGGCGCATATGGCGGTAATATGAGTTTTAGCGCAAGTACAGGCTTAGTGACCTTCTTATCATGGCGTGACCCAAATATCAGCAAGACACTCAATACCTTCAATGGTTCGGCAGATTATCTCATCAATTTAGAGATGAGTGACACCGATATTGAAAAATCAATCATTGGAGCAATCGGTTCACTCGATAGTTATGACTTGCCTGATGCTAAAGGGCGCAAAGCCTTTATGCAACATCTACTCGGTTACACTGATGAATTACGGCAAGCCTACCGTGACCAAGTATTAGCTACAACGCTTGCAGATTTCCATCATTTTGGAGCGATGCTTGCTAAAATTGCTGATAAAGGCAGTTTCGCAACGGTGACATCGAATGATTTCGTGAAGGATGCTGCCACAGAAATTGGCGCAGATTTCAAAGTCACAAAAATACAATAAACAAAAAATCCCTCCGTAACTGGAGGGATTTTTCTGTGCTACTTATCAAACGGTGTGACGACCTTAGTCGTTAACAGCGCGTTCGAGTTCTTTACCGGGCTTGAATTTTGCAACGGTCTTTGCTGCAATATCAATTTCTGCACCAGTTTGTGGGTTACGACCCTTACGAGCTTTACGTTCTGATGTTGAGAATGTACCAAAACCAACGAGTGTTACTTTGTCGCCTGATTTCAATGCACCGGTGATTGCATCGGTGAAAGCATCGAGTGCTTTACCAGCATCAGTTTTTGAAATGTCAGCACTGTCAGCGATTGCGCTAATTAGTTCATTTTTGTTCATTGTTATATCCCTCATAAATTTTGAGTAAATCTGTTAATGTTACTGTGTTCATTTTAAGCGAATACCTACCATCTTGGCAAACGAAAATCAGGGTTTTTACAGTATTTTCATAGGTTTCAGGGTATTTTTAGTACAATACTAATATTATCTCATAATAAATTGCCATTAAATGTTTAAATTTGGTCAAAATGTAGCGTTTACGCCCATTTTACGACGAATTGTATCATTGGTGAATTTTTATCATTTTATCTCATAAAGCACAGTCTTAATGCTCCTCTCATGCTCTATTAGTATGCAATATTCATCTTATAACTGTAAAATAACAACTCATTTGTGATTAAATTCACATATTGACTTAACTTTGACTCAAGTTTACTATAGTTTATATAGATTTTTGTAGATTTTTAAAGAGATTACATAGGTTTAAACGATGACAAAGCCACCTTGGTTACGCAATAAACCCGAAAAAACAGCACCAACACCCCAAGAACGCGAGCGTGCTGCTCGCCTGACGAAAAGACAATATGTACGATTCGCCTTTTATACTATTGATCCGATGTGGCGACGCTTACCAGCCAACAAACAAGCGGAACAAAAGCAAGAACTTCTACAGACCATCACATCATTTAATCGCCGCATGTTGTTGCGCCCTTATAGCACAATGGGGACACGCGCCGATGCAGAACTCTTGTTGTGGCAAATCGCTGAAAAACCAGAAGTCTTTCAGGAATTAGCTGCTGCGATTATGCAAACACAAATGGGAGGCTACTTAAAACTTGCCTATTCCTATTTCTCGCAGACCAAACGCTCGTTATATGAAATTCGTGTACCCGCAGCCGATGGTGAAGAAGAAGATGAGGATGAACGCCTCGTCATTGACCCCACTGAATCCAAATGGTTGTTCGTGTATCCGTTCATTAAAACCCGTGAATGGTATCAACTCTCGCAAGCTGCACGGCAAGGGATGATGGATGAACATATTACGATTGGTCGTAAATATCCATCCGTTAAGCTGAATACCACCTACTCTTTCGGCATTGATGACTACGAATTTGTTGTCGCGTTTGAAACCGATGAGCCGAGTGATTTCCTTGATCTTGTCCAAGATTTACGCGAAACCACCGTCAGTATGTATACCTTGCAAGATACACCTTTATTTTCTTGCATGAACTTACGCCTCGATCAAGCATTAGATGCCCTCGGTGGACCTGCGATTGCCGAAGAAATTGAACCCGGCACAGAACGCGAAGTCTGGCAAGATGTTTGCCCAATGGATGACCTTGCGCCCGGTGAAACAAAAGTTGTTTATCTGGAAGGCAAGCAAGTTGGCGTTTTCAATATCAATGGTAACCTCTATGCAATCAATAATCGCTGTAGCCATGCACGCGGTCCTTTGACTGAGGGTGAAATTGATACAACAGATTGTACAGTTGTTTGCCCTTGGCATTATGGCAAATTCGATATTCGTACGGGTCAAGCGCTTGATGGTTTGGTCAATAAACCTGTTGAAACCTATCAAGTTGACATCCGTGACGGCGTTATTTGGGTTGGTACGAAAATCGTTGCTCAGTAATATTTAAAGATACAGCGATAGTTAAAATGTAGAGTCTGGAAAATACTTAAAAATAAATATGGCTATCAATAAAATAGAAGATGTGTAGGGGCGTTGCTCTGTCTGCGCCCGTCCAGTGGGAGGACATAAAGTCCATCCCCTACACTCTATAAAAACTTTCAGGACATTACATATTAAGAATTAGACGCGATTTATTGGTACATTTTATAAAACACATTGTATTGTAATGAGAAGGAATGCGGCATGTCAGTACATGGAGCACCTACAAAAGATTATCCCAAATATGATAATGAAGCCCGTCAATATGATGCAATTCTCGTGATGAGTTTTGGCGGACCTGATAAAGCTGACGATGTTGTGCCATTTTTAGAGAATGTCACACGCGGACGGGGTATCCCACGCGAACGATTGGTTGAAGTTGGTGAACATTATTATCAATTTGGTGGCAAAAGTCCGATTAATGAGCAAAATATCGCGCTGATTGACGCTCTCAAAGAAGAATTAGCCGAGCATGGTCACGATTTGCCAGTCTATTTTGGCAATCGTAATTGGCATCCCATGATTACGGATACCTTGCAACAGATGAAACAAGATGGTGTAAAACGCGCAATTGCGTTCTTTACAAGTGGGTTCAGTTGTTATAGTGGTTGCCGTCAATACCGTGAAAATATCATCGAAGCACAAGCGGCTGTTGGTGATGGCGCACCTGAAATTGATAAAATCCGCGTATTCTACAATCATCCCGGTTTTATCTATCCGATGGTTGATAATATCAAAGATGCTCTCAAAACATGGTCTGACGATCAACAAGATAAGGTTCATCTTATTTTTACAGCGCATAGTATCCCGATGGGACAAGCGCGTAACAGTGCTTACGAAACCCAATTGATGGAATCTTGCCGTATTATTGCGGAAATTATCGGAACAGATAATTATAAGTTGGTCTATCAAAGCCGTAGTGGTCCTCCGCAAATGCCTTGGCTTGAGCCTGATATTGTCGATTATATGGAAGAAATCCATGCTAATGGTGTCAATGATGTCATCATCGCGCCGATTGGCTTCATCAGTGACCATATGGAAGTGTTATTTGATCTGGATACAGAAGCACGCGATGCTGCCAACGAACTCGGTATGACGATGGTACGCGCTGGCACAGTTGGAACAGCCAAGCCCTTCGTTGCCATGATACGTGAACTGGTTGAGGAACGCATGACAGCCAATCCAGAGCGTAAAGCACTTGGCAAACGTGATGCCAATCATGATGTTTGTCCGATTGATTGCTGCTTGCCGGGAACACGTCCAACACGCCCTGCTGCTCCTACAACAGACTCAGCATGAGTGACAAAATTTGCTTTATAGTGAGTTATTAAAGAGGGGCAAGTGTGGATTTATTACTCTTAGGACTTAATCATCAAACAGCAACGGTTGCCTTGCGTGAGCGTTTATATTTACCATCCAATGCCTTAAAAGGTGTGATGGCGCAGTTGCACGGCAATACCAATCGTATCGCTGAACTGGCAATCATTTCGACATGCAATCGCTTTGAAGTGTATGCTAGCGTGGATCACGTTGACGATGCCAAGCAAGACATCATGGATTTCATGTGCGAATATTTTGCAATTGATGAACAAGACCTGATCCCAAGCCTGTATAGCTATACGGATGATTTGCTCATTCAGCACATTATGAAAGTCGCAGCAGGCTTAGATTCGATGGTTCTCGGTGAAGCGCAAATTTTAGGGCAAGTTGCAAAAGCCTTAGACGACGCAACACAGGTCAAAACCACAGGCGCAATGATTCATCGCTTGTTTGAAGCAGCCCTGCATGCAGGTAAACGCGCCCGCACAGAAACTGAAATTAGCCAGCATACCACCAGCACAAGCCATGCTGCTGCCCTCTTGATGCTACAAGAAAGCCCCACACCTGATCCTAAAGTATTGGTTTTAGGGGCTGGTGAAATGGCAGAATTGGCAGTGTTAGCCATTCACAGATACGCCCTCAGTCACATTGCTATTCTCAATCGTACCTATCAGAAAGCACAAGCGATTGCTGAAAAATTTGGTGTTTTTGCTTATGAATGGTCACGTTTATGGTTAGAAATATTAGATGCAGATGTGGTTATCACGGCAACAGGTGCGCCTCATACTATTTTAGAACATGCTGATTTACATCGTGTCATGCAACAACGCAGCAAGCCTTTGATGCTGATTGATATTGCTGTTCCGCGTGATATTGCCGATGATGTCGGCACGATTGATGGCATTACCTTGTTTGATATTGATGCCCTACAACATATTGTCGATAACAGCCTTGCAGCTCGTAAAGCCTGTATTCCGCAAGTGGTCACAATCATCAAAGAAGAATCCGAACGCTATCAAGCATGGTTCAAGCAACGTGCTATCGTGCCTGTGATTCGGGAATTGCGACAAGGTGTTGCATCCGTTGTTGAAGAAGAACTCAATCAAGCGATTAACAAATTACCGGATATGTCCGACGCTGAACTCGAAGTCGTCAAGCGTATGGCGCATCGCATTATGAATAAAGTCTTGCACGCACCCACCGTCAATTTGCGCTCACATGCTAATGATGATGATGTTGATACTTATACATCCATTGTCCGCGAATTATTTGCGCTGCAAGTCGATGAACCTGACGATTTTTTATACGCATAACATCCTCCCCACTGATTACACACGATAAAATTGTCTTTCTCCATTGCAATGAGAAAGGGTTGGGGATAAGAGTAGACATATGTTTTTCATTAGGGAAGGACTCACACCTTGCAAACCATACGTATCGGCACACGCGGGAGCAAACTTGCATTATGGCAAGCAGACTATGTTGCCGATTTACTGCGCCAACAATATCCCACAGCCAGCATTGAACGTGTGATTTTCACGACACGCGGTGACAAAATTCTTGATAAATCGCTGCCATCAATTGGTGGTAAAGGCTTATTCACAGAAGAATTAGAAGCTGCCTTGCTCAATGGTGATATTGATTGTGCGGTGCATAGCCTCAAAGATTTGCCGACACAAAATCCGTATGGTTTAACCATTGGTGCAGTACCCGAACGCGCCCCTGTTGAAGATGTGTTGATTAGTCGTCATCATTTAGATTTAGATACCTTACCAACAGGTGCAACTATTGGCACCTCCAGCTTACGACGCGCTGCCCAAGTTCGGCATGTGCGTCCTGATATAATCATCATTGATATTCGCGGTAATGTCCCAACGCGCATCCAAAAAGCACTTCAGCCAGAAAGTGCATATGATGCGATTATCTTGGCACAAGCAGGCGTTGAACGTTTGGGGTTGATGCAACACGTCACCCAAATTTTATCAAATGATGTGATGCTACCTGCTCCCGGACAAGGGGCTATCGGCATACAATCACGCGATGATAATGCTGATTTATTCGAGCCACTTACCGATTTAGCGACCCTGTTAACCGTTACGGCTGAACGTAGTTTCCTCCAACGTTTACAAGGCGGATGCTCTGTTCCTGTGGCTGCCTATAGCACCTATAAAGATGATACCTTAACTTTCATTGGTCGCGTGGCATCAGTCGATGGCAAACAATGGATTGAAGTCACCCGTGAAGCAACAGCATTAGCAAGCACTAAACCATTTATCATTGCGGAAGAAGTTGGGCGTTATGCTGCTGTCGAAGCCCTCGCTAAAGGAGCAAAAGCGATTTTAGATGAGGTTAAAGCATGAGCCTAGCAGGTCGTAGGATTGTCGTCACTCGTGCAACCCATCAAGCAGATGAAGTGATCGCACAAATTAAAGCACATGGGGGTATCCCGATACTGTATCCGTGTATTGCCATCACAGCACCTGATGACACCAGCGCACTCAATCATGCTTTGAAGCAACTCGGCACATTTGATTGGCTTATATTCACCAGTAGCAATACGGTCTATGCCCTTCAGCAACAACTACAAAGGCTTGATATTAAAATTGATGGGTCGCGCATAAAAATTGCAACAGTCGGCACAAAAACCGATAAAACGCTACGTGACATCTTTGGACAATCGGCTGATTTTATCCCAACACAATATACCGCAGATGAACTCGCACGCGATTTGCCCTTATCCCTAGGGGATAGAATTTTCTTGCCACAATCGGCATTAGCAGATGACACACTCAGCGCACAATTAAGCGCACGGGGCGCAACTGTAACTGTTGTCGATGCTTATCAGACCATAATTGGTTCAGGCGGTGATGATGTGCCTGCCCTACTTGAACAACATAGGATTGACGCAGTAACCTTCACGAGTGGCAGCACCGTTACCAATTTTGTAGAACGGATTATGCCACTAACAGCATTTGATGTGCCAGCAATCTGTATTGGGGCAAGTACCTATGATGTTGCAATTGAAGCAGGGTTTAAAACTGTGCTTTACCCTGATAATTTCACCATCAATAACATGATTGATTTACTAAGTGACTTTTTAGAAGAGGCAACATATGGCAAGCCCTAAAACAATAGCATCCACTAAAAACTTAAATATCCGTCCACGTCGCTTACGCCTCAATCCCAATTTACGGCGCATGATGCGTGAAACCACCCTCACACCTGATGACTTCATCTATCCGCTATTTATCCGTTATGGCAAGGATGAAAAACGGGCGATTGCATCCATGCCGGGGCAATATCAAATTTCGGTGGATCGTGTCGCAGAAGAAGCAAAAGCTGTTGCTGCATTAGGGATTCCTGCGGTGATTTTATTTGGCATCCCTGAACATAAAGATTGGTGTGGCACAGATAATTTCAGTCACGATGGCATCGTGCCACAAGCGATTCGTGCCATTAAAGATGCTGTGCCTGATCTTGTGGTCATCAGTGATATGTGCTTATGTGAATATACCGATCATGGGCATTGTGGCATTATCAATACGCCTGATAGCGATCATTATAATCCTGCATTGCCACAAGGTTACTTGCTCAATGACCCCACGCTCGACTTACTCGGACAAGCCTCTGCGGTACATGCAGCAGCAGGTGCTGATATTATCGCCCCATCAGGGATGATTGATGGCATGGTCGGTGCAATCCGTGCAGCACTCGATACGGAGGGGCATCAGCATGTGAGTGTGATGAGTTACGCTGCAAAATATTCGAGCGGTTTCTATGGACCTTTCCGTGATGCTGCCGAAAGTCCACCCAGTTTTGGAGATCGTAGCCAATATCAGATGGATTCTGCTAATCGGCGCGAAGCCCTCAAAGAAGTTGCACTCGATGTTGCCGAAGGCGCAGATTATCTGATGGTCAAACCTGCCCTCGCCTACCTTGATATTATCCGTGAGGTGAAAGATCGTTATGATTTACCACTTGCAGCTTATCAAGTCAGTGGTGAATTTAGCATGATTCATGCTGCTGCCGAAAAAGGCTGGATTGATCTTGAGCGTGTTGCACTCGAAACACTGATGAGCATCAAACGTGCTGGCGCAGATATGATTGTGACCTATTTTGCTAAAGATGCTGTGCAATGGCTCGATCAATCATGAGTATTCATAAGGCAACATCAGCATCTTAAAAAATCAACCAAAATCTAGGGTTTGTCCCTAAAAGTACAGTCATTAATCTAATTCAAAAACGAGAAAGAGAAGCAAATGACAAACATTGATGTCAACAAGCTACCAAATGCTGAAAAAATCAAACAGGATAGCCGTTTTTTACGGGCTGCACGCGGTGAAAAAACCGATGCCGTGCCGATTTGGCTCATGCGTCAAGCAGGGCGTTATATGGCAAATTATCGTGAATTGCGTAAAAATTATGGCATTCTCGATATTATCAAAACACCCGAACTCGCGCGTGATGTTACCATGCAACCAATTAATGCCTTTGATCTCGATGCAGCGATTATTTTTGCGGATATTTTGCCACCACTCGAAGGCATGGGACTTGATTTAGAATTTATTGCTGGCGAAGGTCCTGTTATTCATAACCCTGTACGGACTGCTGCTGATGTCGATGCGCTGATCGTTCCGCCTGCTGAAGAAGCACTGTGGTTTACACTTGATGCAATCCGATTAACACGGCAAGCGCTCGATGAAAAAGGGATTCCGCTCATTGGCTTTAGTGGTGCGCCATTTACACTCGCAAGTTATGCCATTGAAGGCGGTGCAAGCAAGAATAAAGTGCATCTCAAGAGCTTAATGTATAGCGATCCTGATGCGTGGCATAAACTCATGAGCAAGTTTGCTCAACTCGCTGGTGAATATCTGCTTGCACAAGCAAACGCTGGCGCACAAGCCTTACAATTGTTCGATAGTTGGGTTGGTGAATTGACTCCTAATGACTATCGGAAATATGTACAACCGTATAGTAAACAAGCCCTCGATATTGTTAAAGATACTGGCGTACCGCTCATTCATTTTGGGACAAATACCAATGGCATGTTGACCGACATCCGCGATGCTGGTGGTGATGTCATCGGTGTCGATTGGCGCATTGATATTGATAAAGCTGCTGAAATTTTGGGAGATGATGTCACCATTCAAGGCAACCTTGACCCTGTGGCACTCTATGCCCCTTGGGAAGCACTGGAAGAACGCGCTAAAGATGTGCTTGATCGCATGAAAGGGCGCGATAATTTCATTTTCAATTTGGGGCATGGCATTATCAAGACCACACCACCCGAAAATGTTAAAAAGCTAGTCGATTTCGTGCATGAGTATAGTAGAAGATAGCTATAAGCTGTCAGCAGTTAGCTATTAGTGGCTACGATAAGTAAACCGACGAAAGAAATTAGCAAAACGATGCATTGTAAGGGTTTGCTATAATAGCAAACCCACTGCTATATAGTACGCCCTTACAATAGAGGGCGTTACAAAAACGGGAAGGCACGGTGACCTTCTCCTGCACAAACTCATGGTAATTAACAAGAAAATTACGAGTCCAAACTTATGCGGATTGAAGTAGCTAACGAACAAAAGACGGTCATTATTGGCGGAGGCATCGCGGGGCTTGCTGCTGCGTGGTATTGCCAACAAGCAGGCATTGACTATACCGTGCTGGAAGCCTCAGAGCGTCTCGGTGGTTTGATTCAAACACGCTATGCGTATGATTGTATGATTGAATTTGGTCCTGATGCCTTCATCACACGTAAACCTTGGGCGATGGATTTAGTCCGTGAAATTGGGTTAGAAGATGCCATTATTGCGGTTAATGATACCCCCGAGCGCATCTATGTTTTAGCAGATGGTCAACTTGCGCCGTTACCTGATGGCTTGCGCTTGCTTGTTCCGACCAATATAAATGCCTTCTTTGCCTCCCCTCTCATGAGTTTGGGCGGTAAATTGCGCGTGATGATGGATTATGTCATTCCTGCTAACGATTCCGATGAAGATGAATCCCTCGCTGATTTTGTCATTCGCCGTATGGGGCAAGAAGCGCTCGATAAACTCGCTGATCCACTCTTAGCAGGGGTTTACAATGCAGAAATGGACAAACAGAGTATCTTAGCGACCTTTCCACAATACCGCGCATTAGAGAAAAAACATGGTAGCCTGATTCGAGGCATGACCGCATCGCTCGCCAACGCGCCTGTATCAACTGAGCCAGCCTTAGTATCATTCCAGAATGGTATGGCACAATTGATTGATACCTTAGCTAGTAAACTTACAGGTGAAATTCGCATGAATGCCCGTGTGAGCAATATTCAAGCAGACTATAAAATTGACCTCGAAAACGGTGATAGCCTCACGGCAGATACAATCATTTTAGCGACCCAAGCCCATAATTCCGCAAATTTATTAACGACAGTTGCAACAAATGCTGCCGATGGATTAAGTACCATCCGTTATGCAGGGATTGGTAGTATGTCACTCATCTTTAATGAAGCAGATGTTCCGCAAGCACTTGATGCTTATGGGGTTGTCATCCCAAGCAGCGCAGGGCGCATGATTGATGGGATGCAATGGTCAAATGCCAAATGGGTCAAGCGTGCGCCTGCTAGCAAAGCCTTGATACGGGTTTTCTTCGGCGGACCTCATACCCGTTATATGCTGGATAAATCCGAACATGAATTACTTGCAATCATCCGTGAAGAATTGCGTGCGATTATGGGCATTACTGCCAAACCAGAAGCCTACTTACTCGGCACATGGGCAAATGCCTATCCACAATACGATGTCGGGCATATCGAACGCATCGCAGCGATAGAAAATGCCCTACCGAATAACATTGCCATTGCTGGTAATGCCTATTATGGGGTTGGCATCCCTGATACGATTAAGAGTGCTAAACTAGCTGTGCAAAAATTACAAAAAAGCATCATCAATTAGAGGATTTTATGGTTAAACACATCACAAGTCAGTCCGAAAAAATATTTGCAGAAGCACAAACACTCATGCCCGGCGGAGTCAACAGCCCCGTGCGTGCCTTTAAGAGTGTCGGTGGCACACCTCGTATTATCGAACGCGGAATCGGCGCATATATGGTCGATGTCGATGGCAATCAATTAATTGATTATGTGCTAAGTTGGGGTCCCTTAGTCCTTGGTCATGCCTACCCTGCTGTTGTCGCAGCCTTACAAGATGCTCTATCACGAGGTACAAGCTATGGCGCACCGACTGCTATCGAAAATGAACTAGCCAAACTGGTCATTGATACCGTTCCAAGTATCGAAATGATCCGCTTTGTCAATAGTGGCACAGAAGCCTGCATGAGTGCATTACGCTTGGCACGTGCTTATACAGGGCGTGAGAAAATTATCAAATTTGCAGGCAATTATCATGGTCATGCCGATATGCTGCTCGTACAAGCTGGGAGCGGTGTGGCGACCTTTGGCTTACCCGATTCCCCCGGTGTCCCACAAGGCACAGCAGCCAATACCCTCACTGCGCCCTATAATGACCTTGATGCGGTAAAACAATTATTTGCTGATAATCCTGATAGCATTGCTGGCATCATCGTCGAGCCAATTGCTGCCAATATGGGCTTCGTTGTTCCTGATGACGGATACTTACAAGGCTTGCTGGACATCAGCCACGAAAATGGCGCATTGCTGATTTTAGATGAAGTGATGACAGGCTTCCGTGCAGGTATCGGTGGCACACAAGACATTTGGAATCTTGACCCTGATATAACCTGCCTCGGTAAAGTGATTGGTGGCGGCTTACCTGTTGGCGCATATGCTGGTAAAAAACATATCATGGCACACGTTGCCCCTGCTGGCACAATGTATCAAGCAGGGACATTAAGCGGCAATCCATTGGCAATGACCGCAGGATTGGCGACTATTTCCGAGTGGAAAAAAGAGGGTAATTTCCAAGCAACGGCTGATAAAGCGAGCAAATTAATTCAAGGGATGGTCAGTATTGCGAATCGGCTTAATGTCCCCTTGCAAGCGGGTTCAGTCGGGACAATGTTCGGGTTTTACTTCCTCAATGATGAAAACGCTCATATTCGGGATTATGCCACTGCCAAACAATATGCGGATACCGAACGATTTGGCAAGTTTTATCACGAGATGCTACAACGGGGTATCTACCTCGCACCGAGCCAATACGAAGCTGGGTTCATGAGTCTTGTTCATACTGAGGCAGATATTAATCATACACTTTCGGCTGCTGAGGATGCACTAAAAGCGATTCTCTAAGTTTGATGCGCCACCTTTAAGCAAACTCTTTATAAAAGCATGGGCATTATCTAATGATGATGCCCTATGCTATGCTTTCTCATTAGTCTTTGCATCATGTTGGCTATGAACATTCATCAAAAGTGCTTGATTGCGTTCTGCCCATACAACCAGTGCATGTAATGGTTCACTCAAAGATTGTCCGCTTTCGGTCAATTGATATTCAACTTGTGGTGGTACTGTAGGATACACTCTGCGTTCTACAATTTGCTTTTCCACTAATTTATGCAATGTTTGCGATAACATCTTATCTGATATTCCTGCAACTTGTTGTTTAAGTTCGGTATACCGCATTTCTCCACACATCAATACTTCAATCACCAGTGCAGTCCATTTATCAGCAATCAATGTCAGCAACTCGCGTGAAGGACAATTCTCGTCAAGCACACTAAAATGATAATAGGGACGTTCAGCCATCGTTAATTATCCATAACTTACTTTTTGGTAAGTATATTTCCTAAAAGTGCATTCTTGCAAGGATTAAAAATTTATTGTTTAGTGAATGTATCTTAATTAATCAATCTTTAGGAAAAATGGTTTATGGCAACACAATGGGCAGAAATTGCAAAACGCTTACACTTTCAAAAGGAAGATATTCAATATAACCGCAAGGGAAAATTGGGTCCTAATCAAAAAACTTATCTTAGAAGCGGTGGACGAAACATGGCATACATTATGCTTGGATTTTGTATCATCATGACCCCAATTTTTTGGTTTGCATCAAACGGTATATGGGGATTTCTAATGTTAGAGGGTGCGGTAATTGGTTTCGCTGCATTGTTTAGCTTTATCAATATGAAAATCATGAAAGACGATATCGAAGCAGGAGAAGTTGCTTATATTATCGGTAAACCCATCATGCAAACTAAGCTAAAAGGCGGGAAAATTCGTAAGGTTTTCAAGATTGGAGACCGTGAATTTAAGGCGGTCTGGCTACATAAAATGTTAAATGAACAAACACAATATCGGGCATATTTCGCTCCCAAAAGTGGTGTATTGCTTGCACTTGAGCCAATCAAACACGAATAAGCAACATTATGACCTGATCTCTGAGCTACTTTTATAGGCTCAGAGATTCTATCCCCTGCTGTAATGTTGCTAAATAATTAATTCTTGTGCAATAAATTTGTAATCCTTAATGCCATACCACATTGAAAATCAATTTATTCGCGCTATTATGATAGTGGTCATTGAGGGAAATAATATTACAGATTTTTTGGGGATTATTGGGGATTAATACGATGTCGAACAGCGAATCAAACCGCGATGAGCGCGATACAGAATTAGATTTAGAAACACGCGAAGACCTCGAAACACACGATGAGATAAAAACACATATCTCACGCGGAACGGCTGAAACAATGCGTGTGACAGGTGAATATGCACAAATTGCGCCTGATATGCTGCGCTTCGGACGTGGACGCTATCGCACTGTCGAATTTTTAGTCAAAAATCCCGATCATACTTTTCACATTCGCAGTGAAGATGTGCATGATATTGTCATTGGTCGCCGTGATGCGAACTTAAATTATGTGCCTATTATTGATTTAAGCGACTTTGGTGGGAAATTATTTGGTGTTTCTCGGCGGCACGCTACGCTTAACAATCGCAATGGTTTACTGTACCTCACCGACCATAACACCACCAATGGAACATATGTCAATGGCAAGCGCATTGAGCCTGAAGTACCGCATGTCCTAACCAATGGAGATCGCTTACAGATTGGGCGCGTGCATATGATGATTAAATTTACCGATAAGGTACTCGCTACTTAGTCATCGAGTGCTTGCAATAAAGCATAAATAGATTCAACCATTTGAGGGGCATCTTGTGTGCCTCTTTTTAGATACCATCTGCCTTTATGAACCTGAATCATCGTCATCGCATAAGCATCAATTGTATAACCTGCCCTCTCTAGGGCGCGTTTTGTCCAAATATGATCGATGCTATCCCCAAAAATAGCAACCGATTTATCATGTTCTGCTTGGGATTGAAACGAGCCTGTGCGACGATCAAACTGAACCGTATCACTATTGAAGGCTTGCTCAAATGCGCCACTCAATACTAAATCTTCAGGTGCGCCAACCATCAGTGCTGCACCTTTAGGCATCAACCAGATACGATCCGCATTGCGTAAAGCGAGGTCTAGATCGTGCGTGGATAGTAAAATCGAGCGCTGTGTATCGCGTGCTAAATTACGTAAAAGTTGCATCACTTCAACCCGACGTGGTAAATCTAAAAACGCAGTTGGCTCATCCAAAATCATCAAAGCAGGGTCTTGAGCCAGTGCGCGTGCGATCATCAATTTTTGACGTTCACCATCACTCAATTCTGCAATATGACGCGGTGCAAGGTCTTCTGCGCCAACAGCACGCACCGCCCAACGGATCACGTCTTCATCTTCGCGTGATAAATTACCCGTCCAATCAGTGTAGGGGTGTCGTCCAAGTGCAACCAGAGCGTAGCCTGTCAATAAACCCACATCAACGCGATCCGTCAGGACAACACTGAGGCGTTGAGCAAGTGTGCGCGATGCAATTGTTCGGACATCATCGCCCAACAAATCAACATGCCCTGCTAATGGCGATAACATCCCTGCAAGCGTCCGCATCAATGTTGTTTTACCTGCGCCATTGGGTCCAATTAAGCACACGAGTTCGCCTTTATGGAGTGTTTCGTTAATGGCTGAAGCAACCGTAGTTTTATGATAGCCAATCGTTAAATCATGGGTTTGTAATACGATTTTATCACTCATGATGCAAAGGTCTTGCTGACATTTTGACGGCGTAAAATGACCCAGATGACAACAGGCGCACCAATCAAGGAGGTGACAGCGTTTAAAGGCAAGATAATCTGATTACCCGGCATTTCAGCAACAATTGCAGCAAATAACGCCACAATGCCACCCATCAACACAGTTGCTGGCACTAAAGCACGATGATCTGATGTGCCGAGTAAGCTACGGCATAAATGCGGTACAGCAATCCCAATGAAGCCAATTGGTCCACAAAAAGCCGTGACTGTTCCTGCTAAAATCGCTGTCACACCAATGATGACCACACGCGCCCGTCCTACATTCAAGCCCATACTCCGCGCATAAGTTTCACCGAGCAAAAGTGCATTCAGGGTTTTCGAGAGTGCAAATGCGCCAATTAAGCCAACAATCACAAAGGGTGCAAAAATCATAATTTGTGACCACGTTGTGCCACTGAATGTCCCAAATGTCCAACGAATATACGATTGAATCCGTTCAGGGACAGCAAAATACAATAAGACACTGACGATTGCACTCGTAAAATAGCCAAACATCAAGCCGAGGATGAGTAAGGTCATCGAATTACGAATCCGATGCGCGATCAGTAGCACAATCAACATCGTTAAACCTGCGCCAATCCCTGCTGCACCAGCAAGTGCTAAATCACCTAGCAATCCAAAACCTGCAATCACGACACCACCGATTGTCCCTGCTGATAACACGACCAGCGCGACACCCAAACTCGCCCCTGAGCTAATCCCTAAGATGAAAGGTCCTGCTAGTGGATTACGGAAGAAAGTTTGCATCATCAAGCCACTGATACCAAGTGCTGCCCCTGCTAATAATGCCGTGATCGCTTTCGGTAAGCGCACTTGTAAGATAATAGTCGTCCACGAGGCTTTACTCGCTTCCCCACCGAATAACACCGCCAGCACCTCTTGCAAGGGAATTTTGACCGATCCCATCATCAATACAAGCAGAAAAATCGCAATTAAGCCACACAGCATGAGCGCTATCGGCAACCAGTTGATGCCAAAGCGCAGTGATTTTGCTTTGCTAGATAAGGGTTGTGATGTTTCTAAGACATTATTTGCCATTAGGTCATCCTAAAAATGGGGTGCAGCCGAAACCGACACCCCAATATCAATTATTCTTCTGTGTTGAGTTGGCGATAGTAGCTAAATTCGTGATCTGGCAACAAATCAGGATGCAAAATTGCAACTAAATCACCCAAAATGAGCTGTGGATTCACGAAGCCACTCTCGAAAAAATCATTACCACCCATGTCATTTTGAACCAAGTTGTTATTCCAAACATTGTTATTCTCAAAGGCGGCAAATTCTGCGTAGCGTTCATCATCAGCGAGCATTTCATCAACACTCAGCCACATCTGATTGAGGTTAACCCAATAATCAGCCGTACCGCCTTGGTCAATGACTTCTTCAAAGCTCAGTTGAACACTTGTGCCTTCAAGGTCGCTGAATAAGTAATCACCACCTGCATCAGCAATAAATTCTGCGAGTGTGCTATCACCAGCAGACATAAACCATGCCCCTTGAAACGGTGTGCCAGCAATGACAGTTGGGCGGTCTTCAACATCGGCTACAAGCGCAACGAGGTCATTGTATTCGGTTTCAACAGTTTCAAATGTTTCATTTGCGAGCGCTTCTGTATTGAAGAACAAGGATAAATACTTGCCCCATTCCGCAGCAGCAAGCGGTGATGTATCGGCAAAATCACTATTGAGTACGACAGCTAAATCAGCCTCACTGATAGGTTCAAAGGCAGTATCGCCAGCGAAAAATTGTTGCCCCATGATGAGATCAGGTTCAATATCAAGTAAAACTTCGAGGTTAAAGCCCGAGAATCCGCTACCGACTTCGGCAATATCATTCGCGCGTTCCAATACCTCTTGTGTGGATGTAAATGCTAAGGTATCCACGCCAATTAAACGGTCTAATAAGCCTTGTGAAACCATATGAGGCAAGATGGTTGTTGATAAAGTGACAACACGTTCAACAGGCACAGTGACAACAGCATCGGCTTCGAGATCAGTTGGCGCATCTGTGCCACATTGCACCAGCACATAGGTGAAGGATTCTTCAGCACCCACCCAAGGCACAATCGTCACCACTTTATAATTATTGACATATTCGACAGTGAAATTTTCGGCGTATTCAACCGAAATTTTTTCGGGAAAGTAATCGGTTTCTGCATCATAATCAGTGACGCAAGTATCGGTCATATTCATGAGCATTGCATCATCTTGTGCCAGTATCGGCACGATCAACAATAAGGTTAATACGACTACACATATACGGTTCAGCATTGCACATCTCCCTTGAGATAGTATCTAAATGATAATTAGGAAAAGATGGCAATATCAGTGTGGTAGATAGGGCAAAAAGCCCCCATGTAGGCAATAAAAAAGCCACATAGGTGGCGGGGTTAGTGGCACAAATGCCGATACCTCGCTCGTTATCCTCTTTCCACGAAGGACATTGCACGAACTCATGATTCGGTGGGCATTCGGACTCCAGCAAAAAGCTGTTACCGTTGCGGGACAGTGTCGGACTTCAACCGACTTTCCCCATTATGCACCATACATCCGGGTAATGGTGCGCCTCATCATAGGTTAATGTTTTCTAAATTGAGGTTAGCACAGGTGTTTGAATGTGTCAAACAAAATTGCTCAAGTCAAAGATGATTTATTTTCATGCAAGTTGTGCAGTATAAACAAAGCTAATTATATAGAGTGTACTATCTTTACATCTGATAAGAGATTGCCATTTACAGCCTAGCATCGGCTTGTTATGCTATCATCATCATATAAAAAGGTTACTAGCGATGCAAAACTTCATTATCACAATCAAGACAGCAAAGAAGACCAACCGCACGTAAAGCGTGGGCGTTTTTGCTTCTTAGGTAATGAAGACCTAATTCAGTAAACAAAAACCTGCCACACGGCGGGTTTTTTTATTATCACAATCACATGAGGAACAACATGATTATCAACAGCATTGACAGCAAGAAGACGAGCAAGATCAACCAAACCAAGCGTTCTGGGTAGTTGTTGTTGTCACCATGCGGTCAAACACAATACACCATCTGGAACGCTCTTAGGAGCGTTTTTATTTTGCCATTTAGGCACAGTATCTAAATCAGTCATTTATCAGATCAATCATTCAAAAGGAAAAACACCATGACAACCCCAACCTGCCCTGCTTGCGATGCTGCTGTAAGTATCCCAGAAGATGCAATGGAAAATGAATTACTCGCTTGCCCTGATTGCGGTAGCGAACTCGAAATTTTGAGCTTAAACCCACTTGAACTCGACTTTGCACCAGAAGTTGAAGAAGATTGGGGTGAATAAGATGCGCGTTGGTTTATTGATTACCCATATCCGAGCAGAAGAAAAATTATTGATTGAAGCCTTTCGTGCTGAAGGCATAGAACCTGACATCATCTTAGATCGTGATCTGATGTTTAATCTCAATCAAGGCGGTGAACAACTCGCGCCATCAGGGATTGCATGGGATAACTATGATGTCGTCTTTGAACGTTGTGTTAGTACCTCTCGCGGAATGTATGCCTTGGCGATCCTTAATTCATGGGGCGTTCGCACAGTGAATAGCTATCAAACGGCGGCATTATGTGCCGATAAATTACAAACATCCTTAGCATTAGCGTCCGCAGATGTGCCACAACCTGAAACCCGTGTAGGCTTCGCGGAAGCCAGCGCGATTCAAGCAATTGAAGCTGTTCATTATCCTGCCGTTCTCAAACCTGTAACAGGCTCATGGGGACGTTTACTTGCGCGTGTCAATGACCGTGATAGCGCCGAAGCCATCATCGAGCATCGTCAGACACTCGGTAATTACACCCATCATACCTATTACGTTCAAGAATATGTTAATAAACCTGCGCGTGATATTCGGGCATTTGTAGTCGGGAATCGTACCATCTGCGCGATCTATCGCCATTCTGCCCATTGGATTACCAATACAGCCAAAGGGGGTGAGGCGAGCAATTGTCCAGTAACACCAGCGATCAGCGCTATTTGTATCGCAGCAGCAAACGCTGTCGGTGGCGGTATCTTAGCGATTGATTTACTGGAAGATGAACATGGCAATTTATTGGTCAACGAGATTAACCACACGATGGAATTTCGTAACAGCAGCGCACCAACAGGGGTCGATATTGCACGCGAGGTTGTGCGCTATGCTTTGTATGGTGAGGAGGTCATTCCTGCATGATTCAAGCATCCATTGTGGGTGGGAGTGGCTTTACAGGGGGCGAATTATTGCGGTTATTGCACACGCATCCTGATGTAGAAGTCGCACAGATTACATCACGCGAATATGCAGGACGCTATGTGTATAGTGTGCATCCCAATATGCGTGGCGCGACTCAATTACAATTTATCCATCCTGATGCCCTTGAAGCCTGTGATGTGTTATTTTTAGCTGTGCCACACGGACATAGCAGTAATCATATTGAGCATTACGCAAGCCTCGCCCCTAAAATCATTGATCTCAGCGCAGATTTTCGCTTAGGGTCAGTTGAAGCCTACAAACAATGGTACGGCAATGACCATGCCAATCCTGATTGGCTTCAAAAATTTGTCTATGGCTTACCTGAATTTCGGCGGGAGCAATTACAAGGCGCGAATTATGCGTCAGGGGTAGGATGCAATGCGACCACACTCAATTTAGCACTCGCGCCATTGGTCAATTCAGGGATGGTTGATAGCATCCATGCCGAGTTAAAAGTTGGCTCATCAGAAGGCGGTAATAGCGCCAATGCTGGCTCACATCATCCGATTCGTTCGGGTGCTGTGCGAACCTATGCAGCGACCAATCATCGACATATGGCAGAAGCCCAACTGATTATGGGTGCGGATGTCCCCTTGCGTTTTAGTGTAACCGCCATCGAGATGATTCGCGGTGTGCATTTGCTAGCGCATGTTGAATTTAATCAGAAAATTGCAGAAAAAGACCTCTGGAAGCTCTATCGTGGTGCATATCGTAACGAACCGTTTGTTCGGATTGTTGCCAGTAAAACAGGCTTACATCGCCTACCAGAACCGCGTGTTGTTGCTGGGACAAATTTTTGTGATATTGGTTTTGAATTGGATAGCGATGGTCGTCATGCGGTAATTATTGCAGCCCTCGATAATTTAGGTAAAGGGGCAGCAGGGAGTGCGATTCAGAGTATGAACCTGATGCTCAATTTGGATGAAACATTAGGATTAGGGTTTATCGGCATGTATCCGTAAACATTTTTAGCCAAATATTAGTGCTTCGTCCGATAAATCTTGTACTTATTTCGGGTGCGCTGTAGCGAATCCTTACACTAAGGACTTTCAGGATGAAGCAATTAGTCATTTTAGGAGATCATCTTTGGAAAATTTACTCGTTGTAAAACTTGGTGGTGGTGTGGGTTTAGATATGCCTCGCGCTTGCCGTAACTTAGCAGAAATCGCACGCGAACGTCCTCTGATTGTGGTACATGGAGTCAGTGCGCGGATGAATCAACTGTGTGAGGATTTAAATGTGCCTGTGCGTACATTAAGCTCCCCCACTGGACATAGTTCACGTTACACTGATGAACGCACACGCGATATTTTTGTGACGGCTGCACGTTCGGTCAATGATGATATTTGTGAATGGTTGAGTAGCTATGGTGCAAATCCTATCAGTGTGGCGGATGAGGTAGTCATCTCTGGCACACGCAAAAAAGCCATTCGGGCGGTTGTGGATGGTCGGGTGCGGATTGTACGCGATGATTATTCAGGGAGCATCAGTGGTGTTGATGGCGATGTCTTGCGTGATTTACTCGCACAAGGACGCATTCCTGTTGTACCACCGATGGCATTCAGTGACTCAGGTTATCTCAATATTGATGGAGATCGAGCAAGTGCTGCAATTGCTGCCGAACTCCAAGCTGATACGCTACTCATTCTGAGTAATGTCGATGGCTTATATCGTGATTTTGAAGCCGATGATGCGCCTATCAGCACGATTTATCCGCATCAACTTGAGCAAGCGATGGATTGGGCGCAAGGTCGCATGAAACGTAAAGTGCTAGGCGCACAAGAAGCCTTAAATGGCGGTGTCGGACAGGTCATCATTGGTGATGGTCGCATCAGTGATGCCGTCAGCGAAGCATTGAACGGTGCAGGCACTCATTTTCTATCAACACAACAAATATCTGAGGCGCAATAGATGACAATCGAGACAAATTTACCTGTCAATACGGTTAGTGTAGAAGATGCTCATACATCAGGGGCATATCCTAAACGCCCCTTAACGATTGTGCGTGGACAAGGCACGACCGTTTGGGATGATGCTGGCAATGCTTATCTGGATGCCACTAGTGGTCAAGGGGTGGCGTTATTGGGGCATAGCCATCCGAATGTGGTGCAAGCGATTACCCAACAAGCTGGCACAATCATCACAACACCCGAAATTTTTTATAATAATCGTCGGGCAGAGCTTTATAGTATTTTGGGTGAAGTCTTGCCTGCTGAAATCAATCGCTTTTTCTTGTGCAATAGTGGCACAGAAGCAATGGAAGGCGCACTCAAAGTTGCCCGTTTATTGACCCAACGCACAGGGATTGTGGCAACGATGCGCGGTTTTCATGGGCGGACATTAGGCTCATTATCGCTGACATGGAATCCAAAATATCGTAAACAATTTGCAGCATGGCAACCTGATGTTACTCATATTAAGTATGATGATATTGAGGCTGCCCGCGAAGCTATCACGGAACAAACGGCTGCGGTGGTCGTAGAAGCGATCCAAGGTGAAGGCGGTGTGCATCCTGCGCGTATTGAGTATTTACAAGCCTTACGCGACATCTGCGATGAAACAGGCGCATTCCTGATTATAGATGAAATTCAGACAGGCTTTGGGCGTACAGGCACATGGTTTGCGTTCCAAGATGCAGATATTGTGCCTGACGTTGTGACGATGGCAAAAGGCATTGCGGGTGGGATGCCAATGGGTGCAGTGGCTTGGCGTGGTACTTTAGGACAATTGCCCTCTGGGACACATGGCAGCACATTTGGGGGCAATCCGCTAGCGTGTGCTGCTGCGATTGCAAGTATCACGACCTTGCGTGATGAGCATCTACCGCAACAAGCTGCCGAAAAAGGCGCATGGCTAGTTGAGCAATTACAAGCCCTCAACCTTGATGCCGTGCGTGAGATTCGCGGACGTGGCTTAATTATTGGCTTAGAACTTAAAGATCGTGTTACGCCTGTGCTGATGGCATTGCAAGAACGCGGTATTTTAGCCTTACCTGCTGGCGCAACCGTGTTGCGATTATTGCCACCACTGATTATTAGCTATGACGAGATGCAAGAAATTGTGGATGCTATTGCAAGCGTCTTGGACTAAAATCAAGGTCAAAAAATAAGGAAAAGACTTATGAAGCGCCAAGCCGTTCTCAATGTTGATTTACCCTATTTATTGTATGAGCCTGATTATCATGATATTGCAGATGAAATTCCTCTGATTGTATTTTTGCATGGGCGGGGTGAACGTGGCACTGATTTATCACTTGTCAATAAATGGGGTGTGCCAAAATATTTAGATAGTGGTCAGGAGCTACCTGCCCTAGTTTACGCACCTCAATGCCCAGAAACGATTGAAAATTGGGTCAATATACTAGACAAGGTCATCTCAAAAATTGACGAATTGCAAGCACACTATCGTATCCGTGAAACCCATTTAACAGGCTTTAGCATGGGTGGACATGGTACACATTATTTAGCCGTTCAACATCCTGATCGCTTTGCATCGGTTAGCCCTGTAGCGACTTATATGTATCCGCAAGATGATGTCACTAACGAGGTTTGTATCCTCAAAGATGCGCCTATATGGATTTTTCATAGTGCTAGCGACTGGGTACCTGTTGCACATTCCGATAAGGTTGTTGCAACATTGCGTGCTTGTGATGCACAGGATTTGACCTATACACGCCTTAGCGATGAAGGTCATACAGAAACAGCCGATTTTGCCTATTTGAATAAGGACTTATACGCGTGGATGCTGAAATAAACCAATCAACGATTAGCAACGATATTGCCGAGCAACTGATTCATGATCTAGTCGCGATTGCCAGTTATTCGACCCAAGAAGCGGAAGCATCAGCATTTTTGGTGCAGTGGATGCGTGAGCATGGCTACGAATCGGCATTTGTGGATGAGGCGGGTAATGCTGTGGGCATCATCGGTAGTGGCTCGCGTGATGTAGTCTTGTTGGGACATATTGACACATTCGGCGGCACTCCTCCCGTCAAAATAGAAGATCGTAAACTCTATGGACGGGGTAGCGTGGATGCAAAAGGCGCATTATGCACATTCGCTGTTGCCGGACTACGCGCCGCCTTGCCTGATGATGTGCGCTTGATTGTGATTGGCGCAGTCGAAGAAGAAGCCTCGTCCAGTAAGGGCGCACGTTATGCAGCGACACAATATCAACCTGAGTTATGCGTGATTGGTGAACCCAGTAATTGGGATCGCATCACATTGGGCTACAAAGGGCGCTTGCTGATTGAATATGAATGGCGCGGTGCGTTGGCACATAGTGCAGGACAAGTATTGAGTGCGCCTGAACATGCGGTCAATTATTGGCAAAACGTGCAAGCCTATTGCGATGCAATCAACGCGGATGAAACACGCATTTTTGGTCAACTGGATGCTACCTTGCAAGCGATTAATAGTGGACAAGATGGCGCGTATGGCTGGTCACGGGCATTGATTGGTTTTCGGATTCCGCCTAGTTTATCACCTCAACAAATTGAATTAGATTTAGTCCCCGAAACAGGCACAATCCGTGCGTATGGGCATGAAATCGCTTTTGTTGCTGACAAAAATAATCCGCTCAGTCGTGCTTTACGGGGTGCAATCCGCGCATGTGATGGCACACCGCGCTTTGTGCATAAGACAGGCACAGCCGATATGAATATTGTCGCGCCAATTTGGAATTGCCCGATTGTGGCATATGGTCCGGGTGATTCAGCACTCGACCATACTCCTGATGAGCATCTTGACCTTGATGAATATTGTCGCGCGATTGATGTGTTGTCAGATGCGTTGGGGCGAGTGTAGCTTATTATGCACGTTCAAACATATGTTGTAATCTAAAAAATCTCTATACGTATAGAGATTTTTCAATGCCTCAATCGGCGGATACTTCTTTAGAACTGACCTAACCATTGCGAGGCTCAACAAATACGCAGGTTTCAATACCTCAATCGGCGGGTGCTTTGCTTCTCGCACAAGACTTATCCCCTGATAGCTGACTATTCTAGGCTCATTATAGCTTATTTTCGTAAACAGATGTGATAAAATTGGGGCTGAAATCGTCATCATCATAGGACTAGCACCATGCAAGATTGGTTAGCAGCACGCGCCCAAGCCAGCCCCGATAAAATCGCTATTATTGAGCATTTCGATGATGAAACACGCTCAACGATCACTTATCAGCATTTGCATCAGCGAGTCGATCAATTTTGCTATCAATTGCAGGATGCAGGGGTGCAATCAGGGCAGCATGTGGCGATGTTAATGATGAATAGCACGCTAGCAATTGTGCCATTTTTCGCTGCCTTGCGAATGGGCTTGGTGTTTGTGCCTCTCAATACGCGCTTAACTGTCGATGAATTGGATTTTCAGATTCAGCAAGCCGATGTCGATTGGGTGTTGCCATATGGCACAACAGATCAATTAGCTGGTTTGCGCGATAAGGGGCATCAGATAGTCGTTTTTCCGCGCAAGCAAAAAGCCAATAAAAAGCCGTATCCTCAGCGTGAGATTGATTTAGACGCGCCTTTTTTCATCGTGCATACCTCTGGGACAAGTGGCAAACCTAAAGGCGCAATGCTCAGTTATGGCAATGTATTCCATAGTGCGCTAGCAAGTGCTTATCGGATTGGGCATCAACCTGATGATATTTGGTTGTGTGTGTTACCGTTGTATCATGTTGGCGGATTGAGTATTTTGGTTCGGGCAGTGTTATATGGCATCACGGTGGATTTGCGCCAAACTTTTGATGTCGAAGCAATCAATCATGCCCTCACCCACCAACCTATCACGCTCATTTCACTTGTGCCGACGATGTTATATCGCTTACTAGAAATACGACAAGGCGAATGGCATCCAGCATTGCGCTTGGTTTTGCTGGGTGGCGCAGCAGCAACTTCTGACTTAATGCAAACGTGTATCGATAATCATATTCCAGTTGCAAGCACCTACGGACTATCCGAAGCCGCTTCACAGGTTGCAACGACTTTATCAGGTGATGCTGTCCGTAAAGCGGGTACAGTCGGCAAACCACTCTTATTTACACAAGTGAAAATTGTTGATGAGGCTGGCAATCCGCAAGCATCAGGTGAGTATGGCGAAATTTTGGTCAAGGGCTTAACGGTCATGCAAGGCTATTATAATAATCCCGAAGCGACTGCCAAAACTATTCAAGATGGATGGTTGCACACAGGCGATATTGGCTATCTTGATGCTGAGGGTGATTTATTTTTGGTGCAACGACGCAGCGATTTGATTGTGACGGGCGGTGAAAATGTCTATCCTGCCGAGGTCGAAGCTGTTTTACGTCAGATGCCAGCGATTGCACAGATTGCGGTTGTCGGGATTTCTGATGCAGAATGGGGGCAAAAAGTGGCAGCAGCGATTGTGCTTGCAGATCAGCAGACCGTATCAGAGCATGACATCAGCGATTTTGCACGTCAGCATTTGGCAGGGTATAAAATTCCGAGGGTGATACGCTTTGTCGATGCACTCCCCTTAACAGCTAGTGGCAAAATCCAACGCGGTGCTGTCCAAGCCTTATTTGAGGAAACATCATGAGTGATAACAGCAAAAATATCGTTTTCTTACATGGATTTACAGGTAGCGGTGATGATTGGACAGATATTGCAACGCGCCTTAATCAGCAAGGCTACACAGCATTGCGCCCGACGAT
>JBAUIA010000045.1:0-6955 GCA_049680565.1 Phototrophicaceae bacterium | reverse complement strand
CATTTCATGAAAATAGCCCAAAATTGTAGGTTTCAGCATATTAGATGACCTTAGCAGACATGATTTTCGACGCGTATGTGTCACGTTAGCAGATGAAAACACCCATATTTTTCACTCTTTACATCCGATATTGCAACTTAGCAGATGTAAATCTGCCAAATGTCCTATTTTTTTCATGTATCCCGAACGGATGCTAAAAAGACCTTTTAAAGCGAAATCTAGTACCAGTTTTGCGATGTATTATTCCGAAAATGGCTAATTTTGATAATTATTCGGCTTTTTGACTCACTCCCTCTGAATGTCGGTATAATATAGAGTGCGTTCATAAATTATGATGTCTTGAGGAAAATGATGGCAGTCACGAATTCAAATATTTCCCTATCTGTGCCACGCTTCAAAAATCCAACGTTCATAAAAATCATGCGTGTGCTGTGGTGGGTCATTGCCCTGATGGGTATCATCCTTTTCCTGCTTCTAGCGCCAATTAATTTTGAGATTTATGCGACACAACCTGCACGAACAGGCTCTGATGCAACAACAGACCTCTTATATGCTGATGCCTTTATTGAAGGTCTGACAACTCTGCATATCGCACCATCTGTTTACGCAACAATTAAAATGGCAACTAAGCTAATCATAATGCTTGTTTTCTACGGCATTAGTTATCTCATTTTTCGCGCACGTTTTGAAGAACGCATCGGAATGCACACCGCTTTTTGCTTTATAGCACTGGGGGCATTTCTAGCCAGTGCCTCTAATGTTGAAGAAATTACATCATTACCAGCTATTATCAATACAATGTTGAGCCTATTCTTCTGGGCAATCGCCCTTATTGGTTGGGGCGGTTTATTTTTATTTTTACCCTTGTACCCCGATGGGAAAATTCAACCACGCTGGTTATTATTATCGCCCTTGATATGGGTTCTCAGCTTTTTTATCCCTGAAAGTCTATTCAATCAAATTGATCCATTTATTATCTTGGGTACTTTTGGCATCCCATTAGCTGCACAGATTTATCGCTATTTTCGATTATTTAATCCTTTACAACGTCAGCAAACTAAATGGTTAATCTATACGGTTGCTTTATTTGTAGTGATTATCGTCATTCAGGTCGCTTTGCCACCCATAGACCTCAATCAGGCGATTAGTGTTGTACTTTTTGATGTTTCTGACATCCTTATCAACCTATTCTTTGTCTTATTTCCCCTAGTTGTGGGTCTTGCGATTCTACGCTATCGCCTCTGGGATATAGACCTCATTATTAATAAGTCGCTGGTTTATGGCGCGGTTGTGATTCTGGCAATCGGTATTTTCTTCCTCACTTCAACTGTGATTCAGGTGATTTTTAGCAATCAACAAATTTGGATTGCGCTCATCTTTTCCCTGATTGTCTCTGCTGCCATTTTCAATCCTGTCAGCAAACGTGTTCAAACTCTAGTTGACCGCTATATCTATCGTTTGCGTTTCGATTTGAACGAACTCGGACGCGCACAACAAGCCCCGACGATTACAAATCCGGGAATGTTGACAGGTCAGCAATTCGGAGATTATGAAGTAGGCGGAGTCATCGGTAAAGGCGGTATGGGTGAAGTCTATGATGGTTTCGGGCTGGGGCAACGGGTGGCGATTAAAACCATGTTACCAGAAATTGCGAAAGACCCCGACCTGAAAACCCGTTTTGAGCGCGAAGTCGAAATTGGCTTATCGCTCAAAAATCCACATATCGCCCAAGTTTATAGCCAAGGTGAACACAATGGCACGCCCTACCTAGTAATGGAATATGTCGGGGGGCAAGATTTGAGTCATGCGCTCAAAGGCGATGGTCAATTTGATACAGAAACGGCGATTCAGATTATCAAAGATGTCTGTTCAGCACTCTCACTGGCTCATGAAAAAGGTTATGTTCATCGTGACTTGAAACCATCGAATATCATGTTGCGTGAGAATGGCTCTGCGGTACTGATGGATTTCGGAATCAGTAAAATTCAAGATGCCAAGACCATTACAGGCACAGGTGCTATCGGAACAATTCAGTATATGGCACCCGAACAGATTATTTCCTCTAAAGATGTAGATCATCGCGCAGATATTTACGCTTTAGGCTGTGTACTTTATCAGATGCTCACAGGCGAAACCCCTTTTTCAGGCGGTGCGGCTCAGGTCATGTTCGCACAGATTCAACAAACTGCCCCCGACCCACGCGACATCCAAGATGATATTCCCAAAAACATTGCGGAGGCGATTCTCAAGGCAATGGAAAAAGAACCAGAAAAGCGTTTTAATTCGGTGGAGGCATTTGCCCGCGTATTATCTGCTTAAAATAGCAAACTGAGTAAATAAGCAATCAGAGCAAACAGTAGCACGACAACAGCTACGGGAATGATTCGCGCGGCTCTGAACATTGTTTGAGTCATTTGGCGGTGATTGGTGCGTGGAAAAGGATCATCCGGCACAGGCAGGGGAAGGATTAACTCTATTCTGTCTTAGTTGTATTTTACACCATTTGCCTCGTGCCTCGTCATGGAGAAAGGAGGCTTTTGGAGTCCCCTCTCTAGCAGAGATCTTGCGAACGCACTGGGGAAGGGTTTCAGTAAAATATCAAAATAAGACCTATCTTGATGCGCGAGGATCAACTTCTCTCTTTTTTTTATACAAAAACAGGTCAAAGCTCAAGCATCTTTAAATACCCAACGAGTCGCCGTATTTGGAAAATCTTGCTCTAGCCATGCCATCACCACTTGTGGACGCACGCGATACATCAATGTGCCTGCTAATTCTTCGGCGGTTGGTTCATAACCGTGTGGCGCATATTTCTTAGCATAAATCGGCGCAATCCGTTCAAAATCATCGACGTCTGTTACCCGCTCGGCAATGCCTTCGACAATCACCACCTCAAAACCACTTTCGCCATGTAATACAATCTGCGGATTTTCCAATAGATTCTTTGCTTTACGTGATGTGGCATCCGTGCCAAAGTAAACCGTATCGTCCATCAAGATACCCCAGATCGGTGCAGCGTGAGGGTTGCCGTTTGGACGTGTGCTACTGATCCAATAATTCATGGATTGTTCCAAGCGTTCTGTCACCCATGCCCAAGTGAGTAAGCCTTCATTGGATTGTTCAATACCATAATTTTGCATTTTTGGACGAGTCGGTTTCGGAATTGTCAGTTTCATTGCACACTCCATTCAAGGCGTATATCGCTAATTGAAAAGACATAGCGATTGCTATGCCTTCATTATAATCATTTCATAATTATTTCCCACGCGGTGGACGCGGTGGTCTTGGTGGGCGCGGTGGCTGTGGTGGATGTTTTTGGGCGTTCATAGTGTTCATCTTTCTACTTTAGCGATACTTGCACGATAGATGAAAACTGTAAACCTAATTATATACCCATGTAAAACAAGTGTAATCTATGCTGATATTGTAGGAGGAGGTGGCAGAGGTTCGACCTTTGCACCACAATGCGGACAAATATCAACCGATGTATTGACGACTTCTTTGCAGTAATCACAGATGAAGGTTTTACCCGGCGCTAAATGATGATCGACAGTGATACGGTCATCAAAGACAAAGCACTCACCTTCCCATAAGCTATGATCTGGTTGCATCAATTCCAGATACCGCAGAATGCCCCCATTGAGATGATAGACTTCCTCAAAACCTTTATCGAGCATCATCGCTGTTGCTTTCTCGCAACGGATACCGCCTGTACAGAACATCGCTACTTTTTTGTGCTTTTTAGGATCAAGGGTCTGATCGACAAAATCAGGTAACTCATTGAATGAATCCGTGTGCGGATTAATCGCATTCTGGAATGTACCAATCTTAACCTCGTAATCATTTCGCGTATCAATCACCACGACATCAGGATCACTAATGAGTGCATTCCATTCATTAGGTTCAACATATATGCCGACTTTTTCATTCGGATCAATGCCATCAATTTTGAGGCGTACAATCTCTTGCTTGAGGCGCACTTTCATCTTCTGAAAGGGGATAAAATCAGCATATGATTTTTTGACAGTTAAATCAGCAAAGCGCGGATCATCTTGCAAGGAATCTAGCACCATATCAATCCCAGCGCGTGTGCCAGCAATCGTACTATTGATGCCTTCTTCGGCGAGTAAGATTGTGCCGTAAATCCCATTTGCCTTGCACAAATCTAGCAAGGGGGCTTTCAAATCATGGAAATCAGGCAAGGGAACAAATTTATAAAATGCCACAATGACAATTTGAGAGGTATCATTCATCAGGTTTTACTTCGCTTGTTTTTAAGGAATGAATTTATATTAATGGAATCCCGATAAAATTTCTAGCGAACGATGATTATATATCATAAGAAATCGTCTATGCTACCCATCTCGACGACGGATGAGCAACCAAATGACACCCCCAAACCACGTCATCATGATTAAACCTAGGAAACGCTCATAAGCGCCATCCCATGAATTTGGCGCGAAGAAAAAAAGAGGTGCAAGTATGAGCCATGCGATACCGATACTGATACTAAATCGTGACCAAAATTGTGATAAATGACCAAATCCTCTTGCAAAAAGCCATGTTGTGAGTGCAAAAGCAATTCCAAGGAAATATACAAGATAAATATGAATCTCAACCCCACTCGGATCACCATCGCCATATACATTGTAGCGTGCAATGATGACAATATCTAAACCGATCAGCGCTAAAAGAATACTCGCAATTGTCCATCGCGTCCTATCTTTATCCAAATTCCATACATACAAGCCAATCGCACAAGCGATAATACCGACAGCGAAAATCTGTAAGCCACTATCCAGTATCCAACTACGTTGCCCTGCTGCTAAGTCACTAATCGTTTCGCTGATCGGACTATAATCATTGACAATTAAGCCCGCTATAAGGTCAGTGACGATAGCAGTTAAACACCCAACGATTCCAATAAACCCTGTGATGAGTGCTAGTGATGGTTGTGGATGTTTATAATCTTGATACTCATTCACCATATTCCCCCCCAAAGATAAAAACAGTCATTTAATTTAAGGTATACGATAAAAATGAGTATCCCTTGAAAATATAGCATCGAAAGTTATATGAAACCACATGACAGTTCAAGGAAGTGCCTCATACACGTATTGCAACAAATAGACTGATGATATTAATCCAAGATGGGTGCAAAATTAATCGGATCAAGCGCAAAAAAGTATTGCATCAAAATATCAATGATAATTGCTTGCCCTGCTGTGTTCAGATGCAAGCTATCGCCATAAATTGGGTTGTTGGGTGTGTTGCGCCAATACCCATCAATTAAAACTTGGTCATCAGGATTGCGAAGTGTATATCCTATATCGGCATATTCAGTTTGATAAATTTCCCCAATGACAAAGGCATCAATGGGGTGTAGATAATCACCTGTTGCAAAACAAGTGATGAATATTGTATCGATACAGATGCTTAGATGAACCGCATTCATCGCGTCAACATGCGTTTCTGATACATCCTCACCATAGGTCATCACTCCTGCACCGCCCAACGTTGTTGCGTAATAATCCATCAAAATAATCTGGCTATCAGGGCTGCCGTCGCGTACTTCAGTGACCAACGCTTGTACACCCATAGCGTAGTTTGCAATGCCGTCTGGCGTGTCATCACTACGATAGAGATCATTCAAAAATGGGAAAATCACGACATAGCGACAATTCAAACGACTCCCAATGAATAACTCGCGTGATGTAAGATAAGGTTCGGTGTTGGGCGCAACAATCCCACTCGCGCCAATGCTCAGGTCGTAAATGCCATAATGAATCAAGTTTTCAGCTTGTAAGGCATCATCAAGCTGATGAGCAAGGCGCTCTCCTTGTAGAACCGTAACACCTGTGCCGGGCAATATCGCCACGAATGTACCCGCAGGCAAAGAATCCCCTAAGATAACAATGCAATTATCAGCACCCCACACACTCGATTGCCCTTGTACGACACCTGAAACTGTTAGCACCGCTGTAATAAATATTAGTGACTTTATAAATAATCTCATATGGCTGCTAATGTCGTACCACCTTCTAAAGACAACCGTAAACGCGCGATTTTCTCAGGATGTTTAATCAAATTAACAGGTGTGCCATGTCCTGCACAAATATATTTAGGCGCAAGGTTTAAAGCACTCATCGCACTTTGTCTGAGTTTATTTTTATCCCATGCAATTAAGCTAGGCGATAATGTGACGCGCCCGAAGGTGAAAAATACATCCGCAGCAAATAAGACCCCATGCTTCTCCCAGAAGAAATTATAATTTTCAGGGGTATGCCCCGGTACATGGATCGCTAAAATGCCATCGGCAATCGGTAGCACTTCCAAATCATTGAATGTCACATCGACTGAGACAGGCTTAATGAATACATTCATCAATTTCATGAATGCAGGAACATGCGGCGGTGTGGAAGCCGATTCTATATAAGGAACAGAGGCTTTCCCTGCGTAAACTGTTGCGCCTGTTGCTGCAACGAGTGGTGCTAAACTGCCGACGTGGTCAATATCCGCATGTGTAATTAGAATCTGCTTGATTTGTTCAGGTTGATAATTAAGCGTTGCTGCTGCTTGCAAAATAGCATTTGTCGTACCGGGTGTGCCTGTATCAATGAGGGTCAATTCATCAGGCGCACTCTCAATCAAGTAACTATTAGTCGCACCGCGTGTAATCACATAGAGCCCTGGGAAAATTTGTTCCATACGTAACCTTTCTACTGATGTCTACCAATACATAGCCTCATGATGCCTGTTTTTGGCGCATTTGTCGAATAATTTAGATAGTTTTGATAAACCTACGTAGCTTCATAGGCAACTTCCGATTATACTTACAGCACAAATGTTTTAATTTGCCGAAAGGGCGCAGCATGGCAAAAACACGCACCCGTTATGTTTGTTCTAAATGTGGATGGCAAGGTCCTCGGATGATGGGACGTTGCCCGAATTGTAG
>JBAUIA010000044.1:0-3764 GCA_049680565.1 Phototrophicaceae bacterium | reverse complement strand
AATTACCACAGGACGTATATGGCGATGCACTAGGTTTTGTGAATGAATAAAGTCAATAGCACCTGCAAATTGTTGGACAATCCTCATAATATCTAACAACTTAAAAAATTTTAAATCGTGATATTGTTCTAATGATAAGTTTTCAGCAAAATATTGAATAGAATAAATATAACCGTCAGATTTAGAAACATCAAAAATTGGTACTATATTAGGATGTTGTAAACGTGCTGCCATCTTCATATTATCTTCAATTGAATCAATTGAATCAACGTTAATTGATACAATATGTATTACTACTTCTCGTTGTAATTTAGTATCTAAACAAACCCAATAAAAATGTGGATTATCTATCCACAAGTTATATTTTAAGAGATAGCGTTCTCCTATTAGCTGATTATTCTCTAGTATCATATCACATCTCACTCCGACCTTGTAGCGCACGCATGAGCGTAACAGCATCGACATATTCGAGGTCGCCACCTGTCGGTAATCCGCGTGCAAGGCGTGTAATTTTCACGGATTTATTTTCGAGGGCGCGTTGAATATAGAATGATGTCGCATCCCCTTCTTGACCGGGGTTGGTTGCGATGATGACTTCTAGCACATCACCTTCTTCTACCCGACTCACCAATTTGGGAATATTGAGGTCATCAGGTCCAACACCACTCACAGGCGAAATTGCCCCATGCAGCACATGGTAAGCGCCATCGTATGTGCCAGTCCGTTCCAGTGCTAAGAGATCAAGTGGTTCTTCAATGACGGCAATAATGCGATGATTACGTTTCGGATCACTACAAATTGGGCAAGGATCATCAACAGTGATATTGCCACAATTGGTACAAAATTGGGTATCGCGCTTCATGGCTTCGAGCGCTTTTGCGAGGTTGAGTGATAGATCATCATTGGCACGCAACAAATAATAGGTCAAGCGAGAAGCTGTCTTAGGACCTACACCGGGGAGCGCACTAAAGGCTTCAATTAATTTGGTTACGGGTTCAGGGATTGCACTACTCATAGATTACCTTTGTGAACGCATAGGGGCGCAGTAGACTGCGCCCTTACAATAATTATGCTGAGTTTTAATGGAATTAGCCGAGTAAGCCACCAAGTCCGGGCATATTACCAAGACCACCTGTGATATTTTCCATCTTTTCGGCTGCCATGGTTTGGCTTTGTTCAACTGCTTGGTTGACGGCTGCTAAGAGCAAATCTTGTAAATCTGCAATCCATTCTTCATCATCGGTATCAATGACATCAGGATTAATTTCGATAGATTGGAAACGTTGATGCCCTGAGATCACAATCTTGAGCGCACCACCGCCGACTGATACTTCAACATTTTCATGTTCGAGATCAGCTTGTGCTTTTTCCATATCCGCTTGCATTTTTTGGATTTGAGCCATCATACCGCCCATACCACCACCTGCACCTGCGCCACCACCTGCTGGACCACGACGACGTTTTGCCATAAGAGTTTCTCCTTAATAGAAATTGAAATTACTGTCTTATTAATCGTATCACATTATTCGCTATCATCACGAATTTGCCCACCAAGTCCTAAGCCTTCTTGGATCAGTGGGTCATCAGTGAGCGCATCATCGGTTGTATGTTGAATGGCATTGGCTTCATCCATCAGCACATAGCGAATCCGTAGCTGCTCACCAGTTACGCTGGTGATAGCGCGTTCTACCCATTTAATACGGGTTTCATCCATGAGTTTGTTCAAATAAATTTGATTACTCACACCCATAATCACAAGATTACCATCTACAGAAACAACCGACGCATACTCCATCAGATTCGGTAAATTGACAATCAAATCCCCTGCATTATGTGAATGTTGGAAGATTAAGCGTTGAGCATCGACCCATTTTGCTTGTACAGCAGAGGGCGTAATGACAGCAGGCGTGCCTGATGCTGCTAATTCAGCGCGTTCAAAATCAACAGCGCGTTCTTTTTTCTGTTGGGGATTAGCTGCCGATAATGGCGTACCTGCTGTTTGTTGTACATATTGCACTTGCACATCAGGCTCTTGCAAACTTTCGATGAGTGCCAGTTCAAGTGCTAATTGTGGTTGCCAGCCCCCAGTATAATTATTGATCGCTTCGTTAAAGGCTTTAACTGCGCGTAACAAACCTGTGCGTGATATCGCATTCGCTTGTTGCTCGAATAAATCTTTATCATCTTGCGAGGCTTGCAATAAATCAGAACTGGCGGTCTGTGATAACATCACTGCACGTAAATGTTCAACCACTTGTTGCCCAAATTGGCGTGGATCACTCCCAGAATCAATTGCTTGATTAATCACATGCAATCCGCGTGCAATTTCTTGATTGACCATCGCTTGGACGAGATCACGAACGGCAATGGCGCTAGCTGTGCCTAAAATACGTTGTGTCAATTCCAGTGTGATTGTTTCTTCAGGATCAGCCACAATTTGATCCAGTAGGCTGATACTATCGCGCACACTGCCTGTACCTTCGCGTGCAACCAATTCTAAAGCAGCACGATCAATGGCAATACCTTCTTGTTCGGTGATATAGGCAAGGCGGTCTGTGACTTCTTGCAAAGACAAGCGCCGAAATTCAAATGGCAAACAGCGACTCTTAATCGTTGCAGGGACTTTATCAATTTCAGTTGTTGCTAACACAAATAAAGCATGTTCAGGCGGTTCTTCCAGTGTTTTAAGCAAGGCATCGAACGCATTACCACTGAAACGATGCACTTCATCGATGATATAAACTTTATAACGTCCTTCGTTGGGTGCAAACGCAATGCGATCCCGTAGATCACGTACATCATCAACCCCAGTATGGGAAGCTGCATCAATTTCGATCAAATCTAAATAGCGTCCTTCATTGACAGCAATACAAGCTGAACATTCATTGCAAGGACGATTTTCGTCATCTTCGTTAGTACAATTGACCGCTTTCGCTAAAAGACGTGCGGAAGTCGTCTTGCCTGTTCCGCGTGGACCACTGAATAAATACGCATGTCGAATCCGACCTGTTTTGATCGAATTTCGTAACGTTCTCGTGATATGCTCTTGTCCAACAACATCATCAAATGAAAGAGGTCGCCATTTGAGGTAAAGCGCTTGTTCGGGCATCGTGACTCCTCGATATTTCCGTTACGAAGTCTAGCATTCTTGAGCGAAGTCAGCAAGCATAAAAAGCGATTATTTGTTCGCAATATCTGTATATGTTGTTGTAAGATCCCATTGGTATAATCAAAATGTGCTATGATATACTGATACGATACATTAAGTTGAAAAGAGGTTTTCAATGGGCTTAGGTGTACCAGAACTCGCAATTATTTTGTTGATTGTCATTGTGCTATTCGGTGTTGGACGTTTGTCACGTCTTGGTGGTGAACTCGGCGAAGGTATTGGCAATTTCCGTAAAGGCATCAAATCTGCTAGTGAAGATGATGACGAAAAAGCTAAAAACGAAGCATAACGACTAAACATAAAGGACATGGTTCATAACTATGTCCTGTTTTGATTAAACCATCAATCAACATCCTTAGCTGTAAGATAAATTGATCCTTCCTTAGTTATTCCAACTTATTGCATCACCTAACGATATAGGTATAATATATTTTCTGTTTGCATCTATATTACTTAAGAGAGGTAAATATGCAAGTACTGCTTACATTAGTGTCATTATGTACTGCAAGTGGTATTAATTTTTTTGCGACAATTATTGCATTAGGTATAGGACATTATTTTGGTAATCAGCTACCAGACCCACTGCTTGGGTTTG
>JBAUIA010000043.1:0-2018 GCA_049680565.1 Phototrophicaceae bacterium | reverse complement strand
TTCTGTTACCGATGCTAAAAGAGCATCCAGTTTATTAGTATCATTTTTCTTGGGAGGCATTATTTTACTCCCTGACGCACAAGGCGACTGACTAAACGCGCGTAGGCTTGGCTAGCTGCTGCTTGTGGATCATAAGCGAAGATACTGCGGTGACTACGATGAGCATACGATACAGCTTCATTCATCGGGATAATGCCAATGAGTAATTTACCTAACATCGGATGCGATTTAATTTCACGCAGAAGGTGGTGATGTCCTTTGACACGCTTATCCATTTTTGTAACGAGGATTCCGCCTACTCGCAAATTAGGGATACGCCAACCTTCGCGAATCTCGTTGATTTTAGTAATCACGCTCAGTAACCCAACTGTTTCGAGATAACGTGGTTCGATTGGAATGATGGCATCTGTGGATGCAATCAATGCCATTTCGGTCATCAGCGAAAATGAAGGACGAGTATCAATAACGATTGCGGCATATCCTGATGCAATTTTGGCAAGAGGATCTGCAATACGATAGGGAGCGCCTGCTGTGCCTTGTAGTTCTCGTTCAGCTTGTTCTAGCAGAGGAGAACCCGGTAGCACATGTAAATGGTCATCCCATGCCGATGGTACAATGCAATTTAATAGTGTTTGTGTCGCATTTTGACGGTCTGCCATCAGAACGGTATACAAACTATCTTGTGCACCGTAATCATTACGACCTGTCGTAACGAGGGTGTCATGTGCTTGACTATCTGTATCAATCAGTAGAACTTTTGAGTTCTTGGCTTTTGCTTGGCGTAAGACTGCTGCCATGCCGAGTGCAATATTCGTTGCAGATGTGGATTTACCCACACCGCCTTTATGATTCGTCAGTACATAGGTACGAGTCATGATTTGATATTCCTCCGTGCTTCAATAAACAACCTCAAAACAAAAATTGTGTCAGAAACCCACATCTGGCAAACCCGTGTTATGCTATGAGTTGAGGTACTGATACCTCTGTGCCAGTGCCTCGCGGAGTGATGGGGGATCACTTACTCTCCCATCCTTCACCCTTGAGATTGTTCTGACGGCTTAATTGATAAGCGTCCACTGTTTACTGAGAAAATATTATTGATTGAAGAAACTTCATATTCTGAAAGTCTCCATTTTTCCTCACTTCAGCAAATCAACACATCAATCAAACTAATTACCAATTGCTTAGATAACATTCAATATAAACAAATGTTTCTCTGCTAAACTCACGGTAATATCGTAACTGAGAGAGGTTCATTAGATGCCAGCGAATATAAAACCTGAAAAGCCAGATTGTGAACAAGAGTCGGTGTGGGACTACCCGCGCCCACCTCGTGTAGAAAAAACAAGCAAGCGCTTAAAAGTGATACTTAATGGCGAGGTCATTGCAGAGACAACAGACGGTTATCGCGTCTTAGAAACAAGTCATCCACCTGCCTATTATATCCCCCAAACAGACATCAATATGACTTATTTAGACGGCACATCACGCAGTACCTTCTGTGAGTTCAAAGGCGCAGCAAGCTATTGGACAATCACAGTTGGCGATCAATCTGTTGCAAATGCAGCATGGGGTTACAAAAATCCAGCGCAAGGATTTGAACCTATCAAAGATCATATTTGCTTTTATGCCAATAAAGTTGATGCGTGTTATGTCGACGATGAATTGGTACAAGCCCAAGCAGGTGATTTTTATGGCGGTTGGATTACATCGGACATCGTTGGACCTTTTAAAGGTGGTGCAGGGACTTTGGGGTGGTAAGTCTAACCTGCTGGATAGCTTCTAATCCCAACTAGAAGCTATTGCCTATTCTAAAAAGCGTGATTTTAATTGTGCAATAGTATCGATTGACATACCACATGACAGCAAATACTTTTCAGTTGATTGATACTGTTCTTGAATATAATGGAGCATGGTAAGGATTGTTTCGGGGTCGGATGCTGCACCGCGTTCTAATTCATCTAAAGCCTTATCATGAGCAATCGCATATTGTCTCCATTCGTCTACGAGGTGATTTA
>JBAUIA010000042.1:0-8757 GCA_049680565.1 Phototrophicaceae bacterium | reverse complement strand
AGTATGTGCTGCGCGATGACAATTGGCACAAAGCATTACAACCGCTTCCACTGAATTTTTAGTTTCGCTATCGAGCGTTGCTATCGGTTCTGTGTGATGCGCTTCAATGTAATCAATGCCATAGAATTGATCAAAATTGAAGCCACATACTTCACAAAATAACTGCCCATCATGCGTTGCTCTGAATTTCGCTTTCGCGTTCGTCACAAGTTGCCGACTACGTTGTCGTTCTCGCACGGTGCGGACAACAACTTTACCTTCTGCATAGGCTGCATCATCTTCCGATAATTCCAAGAAATCTTGGACATTCTGTGGCGTATACGCATCGTTGTACCAAACATCATCTAGCAGTTGTGCCGATTGCACGGTTAATTGGCGCAAGGTTGTTAATTGATTGGCATCTACACGCCCATCAACGACATCTAGCATATCGGAAACGCGACTCTGAAAACGCAAATTATCAGCAAGTTGTGTAATGTCGATTTCACGCATCGGCTCAATCGCGTACTTATTGCTGATCGCATACCAATCGGCATCCTGCCATGTATCAGGCAAAGGATCAACTAAATCTTGTGCAATCGCTGTATCATCAACCACAAACTCAACTTTGAGACGACCCAGAACATATAGACGATGTTGGTTTACATTGACAATCCATAAGACATCGCCCGGTTTCACACGGCGCAAGTAATTGCTGGCAGCGTATGCCGTGGTCATATGTTGCCCAATATCTGCCCGAATATCTGCTGCTACTTTCCAGTAAAGCAGATAATGCTTCACTGCGAGATAATCAGGCGTATCGTCTGGGTCAATTGCATCATCAGGCTGATAATGCCAACTCATCGTGTTTTATCCTGACTATTATGGTCAGCTTAACCAATACCAATTTTGCGACGGACTTTACTAAGGGTGCGATCTGCAATGCGACGAGCAAAGGATGCCCCTTTTTCGAGAATAGCATCAATCTCTTTACGATTTGCCATCAACTCATTGTAGCGCTCACGCGGTTCTGCAAAGTGAGCATCTAACACTTCAAATAATTCTTGTTTGAGATCGCCATAGCCAACACCACCCTCGGTATATTTTTTACGATTCTCTGCAATCATTTCTGGGGTAGCAAAGTGCTTATAGATATTGAAAATGTTATTGTCATCTGGATTTTTGGGTTCTTCTGGTGTTTTGCTATCGGTCACAATCCGCATGACTTGTTTGCGTAATTTCTTAGATGGCGCAAATAGCTCAATCGTATTGCCATAACTTTTACTCATTTTTCGACCATCTAAGCCCGGTACTGTTGCAACGTTTTCTAAAATCGCTGCTTCAGGTGGAACAAGTGTATCGCCATAAACATAATTGAAGGCATTCGCAATATCTCGCGCTATTTCCAGATGCTGCCGTTGATCTTGACCGACAGGCACAACATCAGTATTAAACAGAATAATATCCGCAGCCATAAGAACGGGATAATTATATAAGCCGACATTGATACCATCATCAGCATCACGATCCGCTTCTATATTCGTATCAACGGAGGCTTTATAAGCATGGGCGCGATTTAACCACCCTTTACCTGTAAAGCAGGATAAAACCCAAGTGAGTTCAAATACTTGTGGTACATCGCTCTGACGATAAAAGACAACTTCATCAGGATCTAATCCCAAGGCTAACCATGTCGCTGCGACTTCGTAGGTATGTAACTTCATCTCTTGTTTATCACGAATCGTTGTTAAACCATGATAATCCGCAATGAAGTAGAAGGCTTTATACGATTCTACGAGGTCTAATGCTGGTTTAATCGCACCTAAGTAATTACCTAAATGCGGTGTCCCTGTCGGCTTGATGCCTGTTAGCGATGTTTTCTTTTGCTTTGTTGTTTGCTCATCTTGCTGTGTTGGTGCTGTCATTGTTTCTCCTACGTCGCTTAATCATTCATTGCTTTTGTGATGCTTATCATGTTAAGCATCAGTTTTAGGCTTGTACTTTTAGGTAAGTTTTTTCTAGGAAATTTTGTAAAATCTTCATTCCAAAATCAGTTAAAATACTCTCAGGATGGAATTGCACACCAATGACAGGATGGATTTTATGGCGTACCCCCATAATCTCACCCTCATCAGTGACGGCAATAATCTCCAGTTCATCAGGTAGTGTTTCTTCTTCTACCACAAGGCTATGATAGCGCGTCGCAGTAAACGGACTCGGCACATCATTAAAAAGTGGATCACCTTGGTGCGTGACAGGGCTTGTTTTGCCGTGCATCAAACTGGGTGCATGGATGACTTTGCCACCATAAACCTCACCGATACATTGATGTCCCAAACAAATGCCTAATAAGGGAATGGTTGCACCAAATTCGCGGATCACATCACTGGAGATACCCGCATCTTTTGGGAAACCGGGTCCGGGTGAGATGATAATATGATCGGGATTAAGCGCTCGGATGTCATCAAGCGTAATTTTGTCGTTACGACGTACCATTATATCGGCACCGAGTTCACCCAATTCTTGGACAATGTTATAGGTAAAACTGTCGTAATTATCGATAATAAGAATCATTTGGTTTATCCTAATCCTATTCTGTCCGTAAATGCGTGCGATACCATGCCATCTAAATGGGTCACGTCATCTAACTGAGTTAATGACCATGTTTTATTATCATCGGATGCAATTGTTGTTACAGATATATTGCGAAATTGCATTTCAAATGGGTTGCTATCAGGGATTAATTGAGACAATAACACACGAATCGCTGTCGTATGTGTAATGATGCCAATCGTTTCATACTCTGTTTTTAGAATATCGTTAAAACTTGCAGTGACTCGTTCAGCAACCTGTGCGCGTGATTCACCTTCAGGTGCAGGTGTGTTGACTGGATCGCTCATAAGCTCATCATATTGTTTTTTATACCAATCACGCATCTCATTCATTGAGAGACCTTGCCATAACCCTAGATGACGTTCACGTAAGCGTGCGTCATAATGAATTGGCACATTCGCATATTCTGATAACACAGCAGCCGTATCACGCGCCCGCCGAACATCGCTGCTATAAATGACATCTAAGCCAATATTACGAACAAATTTTGCTAATCGTTGGGCTTGTTTAATCCCGTGCATATTCAAAGGAACAGCGACAATCCCTTGCCAACGCCCAATTTTATTCCAATCGGTTTCACCCGGACGAATCAGAACCACCCGTTTTACTGACATACTGCCTCCTAAAATGTATTTACATTAAGCCATTTTCAGCATAACGAATTGCTTCTGCAACTGCGCGTGCTTTATTTTGGCATTCAACATGCTCTTTTGTTGGGTCACTATCCGCAACGATACCTGCACCAGCTTGTACATAAACGGTTTTGTCGCGCATCAGCATTGCCCGTATTGTAATACACGTATCCATCGAACCATCATAGCTAAAGTAACCGACAGCACCGCCATAAGGACCACGTCGTACTCCTTCTAATTCTTCGATGATTTCCATTGCACGCACTTTAGGCGCACCACTCAATGTGCCAGCAGGGAAGGTTGCTCTGATAAGGTCAAAGGCATCCATATCTGCGCGTAATTGTCCCGAAACATGCGATACAATGTGCATGACATGGCTATAGCGTTCAACAACCATCATTTCATCAACGCTGACTGTGCCATAGTCGCACACACGCCCTAAATCATTGCGCCCGAGATCAACCAACATAACATGCTCGGCACGTTCTTTAGGGTCTGCCAATAATTCAGCAGCGAGTGCATTATCTTCTGCTTCATCTGTACCACGCGGACGTGTCCCTGCAATGGGGCGCATACTGGCGATGCCATCTTCATAACGCACCATCATTTCTGGCGATGCGCCTAAAAGTGTAAAATCATCACTAAATTGTAATAAAAACATATAAGGGGATGGGTTTAAGGCACGTAATGCACGATAAATCATTAAAGGAGATGCATCTGTTTCACGGCTAAAGCGTTGTGATAGCACAATTTGAAAAGCGTCACCATCTTTAATATACTCTTTTGCTTGTCGCACACTATCTTCGTATACAGATTGTTCTACATTCGATTTCAGAGGGGTATCCGTTGCTGTATCGGTATAAGGAATCGTTGGCATTGGATTACCTAATGCAACCACAATCTTATCAATGCGTCGAATAGCATCTTTATAGGCTGCATCAGGGTCGCCTGTATTATGGGCATCAGCGAGGACGATCAATTGATGTTTCACATGATCGAAAATAATCAAGGTATCTGGCAACATAAAAGCTGCTTCAGGAACATCAAGCTCTTGCGTTGCTGTTTGGGGTAACTTCTCAAAATAACGCACCACATCATAACTTAAATAGCCAATTGCACCGCCTACAAATCGAGGTAGCCCCGATACCTGAACAGGAGTATATCGTTCAATTTCAGCTTTGATAATGTGTAAGGGATCTTCTTCATGAGTGAGATCACGGACTTCAGTTTCATGATCGACGGTGCGAGTCATTACACCATCCGTCACGGTGATAATACCGCGTGGGTTAACACCGATGAAAGAGTAGCGCCCAATTTGTTCGCCACCTTCAACACTTTCTAGTAAGAAAGCTGTTTGTCCATCTTGTGTTAATTTGAGATATACCGAAACAGGTGTTTCGAGATCAGCAAGCAAAGTACGATACACCGGTACAAGATCGCCTTGCTCAAAATAGGTCAATACAGCATCGCGCGAAGGCTGAATATCTGTACGTGTCCGAGGTGATGGCATTGCCATAGGTTAAACTCCTCATCAAGATAAATCACCGAGATTTTATGATGAGAGTGCCATTAAACAAAAAACGCTCTCATCCTAATCAAGGACGAAAGAGCGACTCTTCCGCGGTGCCACCTTGAATTCCTTATCCATATAGATAAGGCTCTCGTCGGGTACGAGTGATTATGATACTGATACCCTGCGCTGTGATAACGGAGCGCTTGCCGTCACAAACTACTAGTTGGATCGTTCATCTGTGAAGCTCCCCAGCCCATTCACTATTCTTACCCGTATGATCCTTCCAGCCGATGGGATCACTCTCTGCACGGTGTCCGAATAATTACTATTCTGGTTCAATGCTTTTAATGACATATTTTATTATGAATAAAACGATACCGTGTTTCAAATCTGATGTCAAGCATGTTTATTTTTATCTGGAATTAATATGCCAATATTACATCTCAGATGTACGATATGAAAATAAGCGTTTTGTAGTTTGCAAGTCAACGGTACAATAGAGATATAGTTAAACAGTTTAGGAAAGTAGCAAGTATGTTCCTCACACGCGAAAAAATGGAACAACAAGAAGTCACATTACTAGCACCCTATGCGCTATTGAGTAAAGATAGCAAAGGGCGTTTTCATGTCGATCATGAACCTCCTTATCGCACTGCTTTTCAACGTGACCGTGATCGTATTATCCATGCGGAAGCCTTCCGAAAACTAGAATATAAAACCCAAGTTTTCGTCAATGATTTTGGGGATTATTATCGGACACGCTTGACTCATACGCTTGAAGTCGCCCAAATTGGACGAACTATCGCGCGCGCATTGGGTGTTAATGAAGACCTAACTGAAGCGATTTGTCTCGCGCATGATTTAGGACATCCACCATTTGGACATGCAGGCGAGGATGTCCTCAATAAATTGATGAGTGACTGGGGTGGATTTAATCACAATCACCAGAGTTATCGCGTTGTGACTGATTTGGAACGCCGTTATCCTAAGTTTACAGGGCTAAATCTGACGATTGAAACACTTGAAGGCATTGCTAAACACGAAACTGAATATGATGTGAGCAAGGTGACCAACTTCGACCCCTCAACACGCGGTAGCTTAGAAGCTCAAATTGCTGATGTATCAGATGAACTTGCTTATAATGCCCATGATTTAGATGATGGTTTACAAGTTGGACTCATTACACCCGATCAACTCAAAGAACTCGATATTTGGCAAGTTTTGTGTGATCGTCTGGAATGGGATGGGCATACAATGTCTGAAATTGACCGTCATCGCTTCATCCGCGAGTTAGTAGGTCTTATGGTGAGTGATGTACTCAAAACAACGAGTGAGCGGATTGCCGAACGGGGTATTCAATCAGTCGATGACGTGATTCATCAACCTGATAATTTGGTTACATACACGCCAACACAGAAACAGCAAAATCGTGAGTTAAAAGATTTCCTATATCAAAATATGTATTATCATTATCGTATTGTGCGGATGAAAAACCGCGCTGATAATTTCTTAGGGCGACTATTTGAAACGTATGTCGATAGACCAGCGCAATTACCGCCCTCATTCCAAGCACGCATAGACAAACAAGGCGTTCATCGTGTTGTTGCCGATTACATTGCGAGTATGACAGATCGCAGTGCTTTGCTAGAATATAGGCAAATATTTGACCCGATGATGCGTCCGTAGTGAGGTGATACATGGCAGGCGAAACCGTTCTCAACGGACGATACCAACTTGTAGCCCAACAAGGCTCAGGTGGCATGTCCGTTATTTATAAAGCAGTTGACCGCGCACTAGGGCGCACCGTAGCTGTGAAAATTCTACGTCCTAGTTTGACGAGTGATCCATCATTCCTCGCCAAATTCCGCGATGAAGCACGCGCTGTTGCAAATTTATCCCACCCTAATATCGTCACAGTATACGATGTAGGCAGTGATGGACCGACACATTATATCGTTATGGAGATGGTCGAAGGCACGGATCTCAAAAAGATCATCAAAGATAATGGTGCTTTACCCATAGATCGTGCGATTGATCTATCCATCCAGATTTGTGCAGGTTTAGGTTATGCACATCGCTCTGGGCTGGTTCATGCAGATGTTAAGCCACAAAATATGTTAGTTACACCACAAGATGTTGTCAAAGTAACTGATTTTGGTATCGCACAAGCATTGACCAATACGCAACCTTTACAAAAGGCAGAAGTTGTTTGGGGCAGTCCACATTACTTTGCACCTGAACAAGCACGCGGTGACCAACCCACACCTCAAGCCGATGTTTATGCTGTGGGTATTGTGATGTTTGAATTGCTCACAGGTGAATTGCCCTATGTTGGTAATAACCAGCAAGAATTAGCAATGGCACATATCCGTGAACCAATCCCAAATGTGAGTGATTTTCGCCCCGGCATCCCTGATCGTTTGGCGAAAATTATCTATCGTGCTATGGCAAAAAACCCACGTGATCGCTATCGGGATGCCGATCAACTTGGGAATATCTTAGAAAAATTTCGTAGTCAAGCGCGTGATATGACGGCTGTTGCACCACAAGTGCCATTGCAACCAGAACCACCACGCCAACCAGCGCCCGGTAATCGTCCGCCCAATATTGGTAGTACCGTGCCATCACAACCTAAAAATAGTGAAGTGACTGCGAAATATAGTGCTGCGCCCGATGCTCAGAAACTTTATGATCCGCGTCAACAACCACCTATACAAAATCCTGTTGCACGTCCAGCGCAACCTTTAGAACAACGCTATGCTACACCGCCACCACCACAAGCGGGACAAGCACAACCTTATTATGCACCGCAGCAAGCTGCACAGAACTATCCACAACCCATGACGATGCAAAATCCGAATTTGGTTGATAGTGGGCAGTATCCGCCACAAGCCTCATTCCCAAGCCAAGGAATGCCACCTTATATTGGTGAGGAAGATGATGGTGCTGATTTAGTCACGATTTCATTAGGAGTCATTGCCTTGCTTGCTGTCAGTGGTTTAGTGATCTTGTGGGTATTTGTTATTTCCTCACTATAAAAATAATAGGAACAGGCATCAAGTCTGTTCCTGTTTTTCTGAATTATTGGGACTTTTTGCGAATCGTCAGCCAATAAATCAGCCCAATAATGACAAATTGTAATGGCAGCCGTAAATATAATCCCCATTTAGGAATACCAGAGAATTTTTCGGGGTTCATTGCCATATAAATATTTGCTGGATAAACGGCAAGCATTAATGCCATCAATCCCACACCAGCCCATTTGCGATATTTTGGAATTAATACACCAACGCCACCGAGTGCCTCAAGTAATCCACTCAGATAGACCAATTCCAGATGATAGGGTAGAGAAGGCGGCATAATCGCTAAGTAAAATTTAGGCGATATAAAATGCAAAACGCCTGCACCAATAAACACAATGCCTAATATTCCATGACCTACTGTAGTATCTTTTATGATTGCAATTTTCATGTTATCGTCAGACTGACTCATTATTGTTTGCTAGATGGGTTTATATCACTAATCGCATTGCCACTCATTATTGTTTGCTTGTCATCATTGATAATATTGTTATCAATTTCTGATTGATTATCATAATAATATGCGACTGCTGCATAGTATTCCAAAATGACGCTTGCTTTCTTCCTGCCAATCATGGTGTAAACGAAAAAATCTGCATCTTGAGTGACAATTGTTCGTTGATTTGATGTAGCATATTCGAGATGCTCAATATCTGTTGTGTCTTTCAAACGAATATCTTCACAACGTTCAATATCAACACCTCTATCTCTCAATTGATTAATGATTGATTTTGCAATATGTCCATCTGTATACAATCTTAAAGTCAAAATACTTACCCTTTGCTCAGTAATCCAACAATTTCTTCAATATCATCACCTGCACTGAGCAACGTATTAGGATACATCGGTTCAATATCATCAAGCGTATTGGCATGATACCCAATCGTTGCATCAGGGTCTTTGAGAACATGACCTGTCAAGATGCCGATAACAGTTTCAT